>DATEJJ010001186.1:0-3142 GCA_035278125.1 Rugosimonospora sp. | reverse complement strand
GGTCGCGGTGATCACGGTGGCGCTCGCCGGACCGTTCACCGCGCGGGCCGCCCGGGAGTGGGGCACCCTCACCGGCGACCCGGGCGCGAAGATCATCGCGCTGGGCCGGCACGACCCGGCCGCCGTCACCATCAACGCGCTGCGCATCGCCGCCACCGTGCTGGCCACCCCGTCCGCCGCGATCAACGGGCACACCACCGGCGCGCTCAACCACCTGGCCGCCGCGCTGCACCTGCCCGCCCGGGACGGCCGGCTCACCTTCACCGGCCTGCCGTTCACCATCACGACGCTGTCGTACCCGGACGAGGACCACTCGCCGTACCCGATCCAGGCGCTCGCGGTGCTGGCGGGCATCGGGTACGGGCTCGGCCGGAGCGGCAAGGTGCGCGGGTACGCCGGTGCCACCGCGGCAGCGCTGCTGCTCACCGCCGCGCTGGTGGCCTGGCAGCCGTGGATCAACCGGCTCGTCCTGCCCACGTTCGTGGCCAGCGCTCCGCTGGCCGGCTGGGCCGCCGGTGACCTGCTCGACCGGTGGCGCGGGCGGAGCGGGTACCGGGTGGTGGCGGGCGGGCTGGCGGTGGTGGTACTGCTCGCGGGCCTGGGTGCGGCGCGGGCGGTCTGGTCCGGCCAGCCCCGCCCGCTCGGCGGTACCGGTTCGGTGCTCACCGCGGACCGGGAGGCGCTCCGGTACGCCCGGGGACGGGACCGGCGGGCCGGGTACGAGGCGGCGGGGGCGCGGCTGGCGGCCAGCGGGGCGCGCCGGATCGGCGTACTGGAGAGCAACGTGGGCTGGGACTACATCTGGTGGGTGGAGCTGCGCCGGCACGGGGTGAACCCGGTGCTGGTGAGCCTGACCTCGGTGCTGCCCCGGCACCCACCCGCCCGGATCGGGAGCGTGGACGCGGCGGTGTGCACCCTGTCCCGTACCGACTGCGCGCGCTGGCTGCCGGCCGGCTGGCGGCTGACCGCGTACCCGGGCGTGAGCGTGCTGCTGCCGGACAGCGCCCGCTGAGATGGGCCGTACACCCCTCGACACCGCGTACGCGCACTGCCGGCTCCTGCACCGCCGGCACGGGCGCACCTACTACCTGGCCACCAAGCTGCTGCCCGCGTGGAAGCGCCCGCACGTCCACGCCCTGTACGGCTTCACCCGGTACACCGACGATCTGGTCGACCACGGCCCGGACGCCGGCCGGGAGCAGCGCCTCGCGGCCTGGAGCGACCGGTTCACCGCGGGGTTGCGCGGCGGCCCGGTGCCGGACGACCCGATCCTGCCCGCCGTGCTGCACACCATCGCGGAGTTCCGGCTGGACCACACCGACTTCGCGGCGTTCCTGCGCAGCATGCGGATGGACCTGCGGATCACCGGGTACGCCGACTACGACCGGCTGCTGGAGTACATGGAGGGCTCGGCCGCGGCGATCGGCACCATGATGCTGCCGATCCTGCTCGCCGCCGAGGAGCCCGGCGCCGGTCGGGTGGCGGAGCGGGAACTGGCGCGGGCCCGCGAGCCGGCGCGGCAGCTCGGGCTGGCCTTCCAGCTCACCAACTTCATCCGGGATGTGGCCGAGGACCTGGACCGGGGCCGGGTCTACCTGCCGCGCGCCGACCTGGACCGGTTCGGAGTGTCCAGAGTGGACCTGGCTCGGGCCCCGGCGGACGCGCGGGTACGCCGGCTGGTCGCGTTCGAGATCGACCGGGCCCGCCGGCACTACGACGCCGCCCAGGAGGGTATCGCGATGCTGCCGCCCCGCTCCCGCCGCTGCGTACGGCTAGCCTACGTGCTGTACGGCGGCATCCTCGACCAGGTGGAGCGCGCCGGGCACGACGTGCTGGCCGGGCGGGCCACGGTACCGCCCCGGCAGCGCGCCGTCGCGGTCCTGCGCGAGCTGGCCTGGCGCGGCTGAGTGGCCAGCCTCGCCGAGGTGTACGCGCGGGAGTCCGCCCGCGCCGGCGGCGCCTGGCACGCCTACGTCACCGCCGCCGGGCAGGAACTCGTGGCGCGGGACGCGGACCGGGTGGTCCGGGCGGGCAGCGTGCAGAAGCTGGCCGTGGCGGTCGCCCTGCTGGACAAGGTGGACCGCGGCGAGCTGGCGCTGGAGCAGCGGCTGGAGTTGACCGCCCCGATCGTCGCGCCGGGCAGCGGCACGTACCGGCTCCAGGCCGCGTACGGCGACCGGCTCACCCTGGCCAACCTGCTGGTCGCCATGCTGCAGGTGTCCGACAACACGGCGGTACGCATGCTGGGCCGGGTGCTGCCCGGGCCGGAGGTCAACGAGATCCTGGCCGCCAAGGGCTTCGCCGCCACCCGGGTACGGCCGCTGGCCCTGGACCCGCACCGGTTCTGGCTGGGTACCACCACGCCGCGCGAGACGCACGCGCTGCTGACCGGGCTGGCCGGCCAGACCCTGCTGTCCGCCGGCGCCACCGCCGCGATGCTGCGCGTGCTGCGCTGGACGGCGGTGGGCTACACCGACGGGGTACGGCGGCTGATGTCCTCGGCCGAGCGGGACCGGGTGGCGGCCAAGCACGCGGCCGACGGGGACCTGCGGCACGAGGTGGGCGTGGTCTTCGACCGTACCGGCGCGCCCGCGCTCACCTTCGCCCTGTTCGCCGACGGGCTGGGCGACCGGCACAACTACGGCGGCACGCACCCGGCGGTACTGGCGCACGCCGCGCTGGGCCGCGCGATGCTCGACCTTGTGGACAGCGTCACAGCCTGACCCGGTACCCGGCGCGTAGGTTGATGCCACTATGTCGGACACCTTCCCGCGTACGGTCGCCGGTGCGGTCAGCACCACGGTTGCCGTGGTCATCCCGGTGTTCCTGGTCGGCGGGCTGGCGGTGCAGATCACCCGGGGACTGCGGTTCTCGCCCGCCGGGCTGGGCCTGACCGTGTCCGTCTACTTTGGAGTGTCGGCGCTCGCCTCGATCCCGGCCGGCCGGCTGGTCGAGCGGTACGGCTCCGCGGTGACCGCGCGGGCGGCGATCCTGGTCGCCGCCGGCTGCCTGCTCGCGGTCGGCGCGGTCGCCCGCTCGCTGGCGCTGCTGGTGGTGCTGCTCGCCGCCGGGGCGGGGGCCAACGCGCTCGGGCAACTGGCCTCCAACATGGCGCTGGCCGAGCGGGTACCACCCGGCCGGC
>DATEJJ010001185.1:0-2698 GCA_035278125.1 Rugosimonospora sp. | reverse complement strand
TCCGCGGCCAGCCCGGCCAGCCGCGCCCGGCGCTCGGCCGGGCGGCGCGGCAGGAAACCTTCAAAGCAGAACCGGTCGCTGGGCAGCCCGGACATGGCCAGCGCGGTGGTCACCGCGCTCGGCCCGGGCACCGCCGTGACCGGGATCCCGGCGTCCACCGCCGCGCGCACCAGCCGGAAGCCCGGGTCCGAGACGCTGGGCATGCCACCGTCGGTCACCACCGCGACCACCGCGCCGCCGTGCATGGCCGCCAGGATTTCGGGGGTACGCCGAGCCTCATTGCCCTCGAAGTACGAGACGACCCGGCCGGTGACCTCGACGCCCAGGTCCCGCGCGAGCCGGGCCAGCCGCCGGGTGTCCTCGGCCGCGACCAGGTCGGCGGTGGCCAGCGCCCGCCCCACCCGGGGCGAGGCGTCCTGCGGGTTGCCCAGCGGCACGCCGACGAGCACCAGCGCACCGCCCTCGACGGGTCTCACCGTTCTCCGACCTCCCACTGGTGCCACGACCACAGCCGCGCACTCTACGATCGCAGGCGTGACAGCCGCGGCCTCCATCGACCTCGACTCTCCGGCCCAGCCCAGCGGCCCCCCGCCGCCGCAGGCCGGGCCGCCCGACGTGCAGCGCCGCCGGCTGGGCCCGAGCCTGCCCGACGACCGGTTCGCGTCGTGGCTGGGCACCGGCGTCGTGGTGTTCATCGCCGCCGTGCTGCGCCTGGTCGGGCTGGGCTGGCCCAAGGGCAAGATCTTCGACGAGGTCTACTACGCCACCGAGGGCCACGACCTGCTGGTCCACGGCGTCGAGTGGAACGCGACCAACAACAACGGCGACTTCGTGGTACACCCGCCGCTGGGCAAGTGGATCATCGGACTCGGCGAGTGGATCTTCGGGTACAACGAGTTCGGCTGGCGCATCTCCGCCGCGGTCGCCGGTACCCTGTCCGTATTGATCATGGTCCGGCTGGCCCGCCGGATGTTCGGCTCCACCATCCTCGGCTGCGCCGCCGGCCTGCTGATGGCCCTGGACGGGCTGCACTTCGTGCTGTCCCGCTCGGCCCTGCTGGACATCTTCCTGATGCTGTTCATCCTGGCCGCGTTCGGCTGCCTGCTGCTGGACCGGGACGCGCGGCGGCGGCGCTGGCTCGACGCGATCGAGGCCGGCGCCGACCCGAGCCGTGCCGGCCGGGACAACCGGCCGCGGTTCGACCTGCGCACCGGCGTGCCGTGGTGGCGGCTGCTGGCCGGCGTCATGACCGGCTGCGCCATGGCGGTCAAGTGGAGCGCCCTCTGGTACATCCTGCTGTTCGTGCTGCTGATCTACCTGTGGGAGGTGGGCGCCCGCAAGAGCGCCGGGGTACGCCACCGGTGGCGGGACGCGCTGCTGGACGAGACCGGCTGGGTCGCCGCCTTCCTGCTGATCATCGTGGTGGTGTACCTGGCCAGCTGGACCGGCTGGTTCGCCACCAACGACGGGTACGACCGGCACTGGATCAACTCGATCGGCCACCACGAGGTACCGGTCATCAGCGCGCTGCAGAACCTGTGGCACTATCACATGGACGCCCTGCACTTCCACGACACGCTGGTCGCCAAGCACCTGTACCAGTCCTGGCCGTGGCAGTGGCTGCTGCTCGGCCGACCGGTCGCGTTCTACTGGAACAACTGCGGCGGCAGCTGCGCCTCCGAGGTGCTCCTGCTCGGTACCCCGATCCTCTGGTGGTCGTTCATCCCGGCCCTGCTCGCGCTGGTCTGGTTCGGGGTGAGCCGCCGGGACTGGCGGACGCTCGCGATCGGGCTGGGCGCCGCCGCCGGCATCGTGCCCTGGTTCAACTGGGAGTTGGACAACCGCACGATGTTCTACTTCTACGCGATGCCGGCCGAGCCGTTCCTGATCCTCGCGGTGGTGTACGTGCTGGGCTGCCTGATGCGCGCGCCGGCCCGCTCGGGGGCGATCGCCCGGATCACGGGCGACCTGTCCCCCGGCGGGTACGAGCGGGTACCGGGGCCGGACCGGCGGATGGTCGGCGCGATCGTGGCCGGCGTGTACGTGCTGATCATCGCGCTGTGCTTCGCGTACTTCTACCCGATCTACGTGGGCAAGACGCTCACCTACGCCCAGTGGTACGCCCGCATGTGGCTGGGCGGCCGCTGGATCTGACTCACGTCCGGTCCTGGATGGCGTCGAGGGCGGCGATGTTGGCCGACTCGTCCGGATCCGGGTCGGGCGTGTCGAGGAACGCCTGGAGCACCTCGACCGCCACGTCCGGCGCCAGCCGCTTGAGGCTCATCGCGAGCACGTTCGCGTCGTTCCAGAGCCGGGCACCCTTGGCCACCCACGGATCCCAGGCCAGCGCCGCGCGTACCCCCGGCACCTTGTTCGCGGCGATCGCGGTACCCGTGCCCGTCCAGCACATGACCACGCCCACCTCGGCCGCGCCGCTGACCACGGCCCGGCCCACCGCCTCGCCGATGTCCGGCCAGCGGGCCGACGTCGTGGCCGCGAGCACCTCGTGGCCCTGCGCGGACAGGTACCCGACCACCGCCCGGGTCGTCTCGTTCTCGTCGTCCGCACCGTAAGCGATCTTCACCGTCCGCTCCCTCCGCACCGCGACATAGCATCTTTCAGTGTGCGCGACTCATCCCCTGCAGGAGGCGGCCATGCTGCGCCGCGTCGAGGCGGCCGCCTCCGCGTACGGGGGCCG
>DATEJJ010001184.1:0-5707 GCA_035278125.1 Rugosimonospora sp. | reverse complement strand
CCCGGCCTCCGCGCGGCCCCGGCGGGGCGGCCGTACACGGGGGTGTGGGCCGAACTGCCCGCGGCGCTGGCCGCCGGTGCGGGGCGGATCACGCTGGCCGAGTACGACGCCCGGCTGGGCTACTTTTGCGTGTCCACATTGGAGAGACAAAGCGTCACCGAGCCCGGAGGAGGCGCGTGCGATGCCGCCCGTAGCGGAGCAGTGGAACTGGGAGCGACCTGAGCAGCTCGGCCCGGTGCTGGACCGGCTGCTGCGCGACATGGCCCGCTGCGAGAAGCTGGAGGCCCTGCCCCGCCCGGCCCGTCTCGGCGAGTTGGGCGTGACCGGGGTCGAGTTCGCCGCGTGGAAGACCGCGCACCGGCACGGGCTGGGCAGCGACCTGGTACCCCTGCGCGACGCGGGCGGCGCGACCACCGAGCCGGGCCGGCTGTACCGGGTGGACGGTGCGTACCTGTTCCTGCAGCTGGACATCTGCCGGCCGCTGCCGTTCCCGGACGCCTCGCTGGAGTGGGTCTACGCCGAACACCTCATCGAGCACGTCGAACTGGACGCCGCGTCCGGCTGGCTGGCCGAGGTGCGCCGGGTGCTCACTCCCGGCGGGGTGCTCCGCCTGACCACGCCGGACCTGCGCCGGTACGCGCAGAGCTACCTGGCCGGCGGCGGCTTCTTCGCCAGGCACCGCAAGCGGATCCGGGCGGCCGGGCTCGGCCCGCCGATGCCGGCGCGCCCGGCCTTCATGTTCAACCAACTCTTTTATTTATACGGACACCGCTGGATCTACGACCTCGATGAACTGTCGCACGTCCTCGCCGGTGCCGGGTTCGCCGCCGGCTCGGTGCGCGCGTGCGGGTTCCGGGACGGTGCCCGTGCCGACGTGGCGGAGCTGGACCGGGTGTTCCGCAACGACGAGACACTCTACGTCGAGGCCACCGCGTAGCGCATCGACTATCCCCTATCATCCGACCTTCTTTTGCGCTAGGCTGGCCGTTGATTTGACGGGTCGCCCCTCCGTGCGGGCGATATCAGCCTTACCTGCACTGGCGGCAGTCCGGCGACCGCGGCCAGGCCGCTGTCCGAGGGAGGTCGCTCCGGATGAAGGCGCCCCAGCGAACCCGCAAGCGCCGGTGGTTGGTGACATCCGGCTGTGCGGCCGTGGTGTCCCTGTGCCTGACCACCGGGGGCGCGGCGGCCGGACCGCCGGCAACCGCGGCGCTGCCCGCGCCGGTCGTCAACGCCGACTACCTGTACCGCGCGTTCTACACGATGGCGAAGTCTTTCAGCTATCGCGTCTCCGGTGCCGACGGTGACCCGAGAAACGCCGCCGACGCGTTCAACCTGCCGCCCACCGTGAACGGCTGGCAGGAGCTGTACGCGTTCTGGAAGGCCAGCCTCACTGACCGGCGGCTCAATACGCCACTCGCCGCGTTCGCCACCGTCACCGACCACTACTTCCGCCGCACCGGCGGGTACCGGTTCGACTCCGACGACGCCGAGGTGACCATCCCCGGCGCATCCTGCGCGGGGCAGCGGGTACTGCTCGCGGCGCACCCGGACGAGACGCCGGTACCGACCGACATCGTCGGGCTGATCGGCTCGGGCAGCACCAGCGGCAGTACCGGCTTCGGCGCGGCGCGCCGGCACATCACCGACAGCAACCTGGGCAACGAGGGCGCGTACGACGGGCTGTCCGGCGTGGCGCTGACCCTGGCCGAGTACCACGCGCTGCTGGACTGGTACGCCGCCAACGGCACCTGGCCGCAGCGCACCCTGAAGGTGACCCTGCTGGACGCGTCGCGGGGCAGGACCGGCGACGGACTGTTCGGCCGCGAAGGCTCCACCTACTACGCGGACAACCTGATCCCGTCCGGGCCACAGGGCCGGTACGTGCTGTTCGCCAACATGGACTCGCTCGGCATCGACTACCCCGCCTACCACCTCGGCACCGAGTTCTACTGGAACAGCGTCACCACCGGCGGTGTCGGCCCGTGGTTCACCTTCATCAAGGCCACCCCCGGCGCGCCCAACCAGGCGTACCCGGACACCGGTGCCGGGTCGGCGGGCGCGCGCATCACCGCCAACGCGGCCGCGATCGCCGCGCTGCACACCGACCTGCGGGCCGCGGTGCTGGCCGGGTTCGCGCAGCAGGGCGCGAAGTACCACTTCTCGGTACCGCTGGAGAACCCGCTGCGGTACAACCAGACCGGCCAGGCGCCCAACCCGTACGGCGGGGTGGCGCCGACCAAGCCGGCGTACTCGGCTGCGGACCAGGCGAAGTACTCCCCGGTACGGGACGACACCGACGGGCTCGAAGACGAGCAGGCGTTCTTCGACCAGGGGATCCCGGGCTTCACCGTCTCCGGCGTGAAGAACTCCAACGCCGACGAGAACCCGTACGCCGCCTCGGTACCCGACGCCACCAAGGCGACACCGGTCATCGGGTACGCCGGCAACCAGACCACCTTCCAGTTGGGCAACGGCACCCCGCAGCCGGGCATGACCACCACGGCCGCACCGGTGGCCGCCGGTGACACCACGGTGAAGGTGGCCGCCGTCACCAACCTCGCCGCCGGCCAGCCCATCTTCATCGGCACCGGCGACGGTATCGAGTACGGGCAGATCCGTGCCGTCGGCACGGCGGGCGGGGACGGTACCGGCGTCACGCTCATGGCCCCGCTGGCGCGGGCGCACCCGGGCGGCGCCCCGTTCACGGTCAACGAGAACCAGCCCGTCGGTGACCTGTCCGACAGCATCGAGCACCTGAACTACTTCGCCGCCGGCGCGCCGCACGGCCTGGCGCCGCAGCAGCCCACCGAGGAGTTGAAGCGGGCGCTGGAGCTGCCGGCGCAGTGGACCAGCATGCTGCTCGCCGGGGGCGACTACCTCGGCGCCACCGCCCGGCCGGACCGGCCGCTCGCGTACTTCGAGACCTCCCCGGCCCGGCCGGACGGCACGCTGACCGTCACCTTCGACGCCGGCTTCTCCCGCGACACCCGGGGCGGCACCCGGGGCCTGGCGTACTACTGGGACTTCGGCGACGGTACCCACGCGGTAGGCCAGCGGGTCACCCACACGTACAAGAGGGCCGTCTACGCCGACGTGAAGCTCGCGGTGCGCGCCGGCGGCTCGTGGGGCCTGTACCGGCAGGCGGTCGCGGTGGACGGCCCGGCCAGCGGCCCGCCGCCCACCAGCGCCTGCGGCACCTTCACCACCGCCGAATCGGCGCAGCTCATCTCGGCCGCACGGAAGGGTACGGAGTAGCCATGGCTGTCCACAAGCGACCGGTACGCCGCTGGTTCGCCGGTGCCACCGCACTGTCGCTCGCGGTACTCGCCGGATCCGGCGCGGCCGGGCCGGGCGCGTACGGCACGGTGCGGCACGGCCAGGCCCGCCCGGTGGTGGACGCCACCTTCCTTTACAACGAGCTGTACCACCTGGCGACCAGCTACATCTTCCGGGTGGCCGGCGCGGACGGCCCGCTGGCGAACCCGGCCGACCCGAACAACCTGCCCGCCAACTACAACGGCGCGCAGGAGTTCTACCAGTGGTTCCGTCAGGAGATGACGAATCCCGACTCCGTCCACATGGGACCGTTGGGCAGCTTCATGACGGCCAAGGACCACGTGTACCCGACCCGGGTGTGGCAGCTCGACGACCTGAGCGTGACCATCCCCGGCCAGTCCTGCCCGGGCCAGGTCGCGCTCATCGCCGGGCACAACGACAGCACGCCCACCTCGACCGCGGTGGCCAACGGGTCGGCGGCCGGCAGTGCCACGCCGATGACCGGGATGCGCGGCGGCAACTGGGGCAACGGCTCGATGTACGACGCCGGCTCCGGCGAGGCGATGGGCATGGCCGAGTTCCAGGCGCTGCTGCGCTGGTACCAGGCCAATGGCACCTATCCCAAGCGCACCATCAAGATCGGCCTGTTCGACAACGAGGAGGGCGGCCTGGTCGGGTCCGGCTTCTACTCGCAGACGAACGTCTCCACGCTCGCGGCGCCGGCGGCGGCCGGCAGCACCAACGTGAAGGTCACCAGCCGCACCGGGGTGGGTTTCGCCGCCGGCGAGAAGCTGCTCATCGATCCGTTGGGCAGCCCGCAGACGGTCACCATCACCGCGGCCGGCACGGCCGGCGCGACCGGCACCGGCCTGACCGTCACGCCCGCGCTCGCCGCCGACCACGTGGTGGGCACCCCGCTGTCGGCGGGTGTGGGCGACGTCGGCGGGCTGATCCCGGACGGGCCGCAGGGGCAGTACGTGATGGTCGCGAACATGGACCAGAACGGCATCGAGTACCCGGCCCGGCACTTCGGCACCGAGCACTACCTCAACGACATCGTCGGCGGCGGCGTCGGCCCCTGGTACACGAACATCAACGCCGTCCCGCTCTACACCACCCCGAACGACCTGTACGACGCCACCGCCATCCAGCGCATCCAGCACAACCTGGCGGCGGTGCAGTCGTTCCGCGCCGCGGTCGCCCAGGCGGTCAGCCAGGCGTTCGCGGTGCTGGGCCAGAAGTACGGGTTCAGCATGCCGCTGGAGAACCCGCTGCGCTTCGACCAGGTGGGCTCCACCCCGGTCGACCCCGGCCCGCAGTCCGTGCCGGCGTACCTGCCCAGCGACATCCCGAAGTACTCCCCCGTGGTCGACGACAACACCGGCCGCACCGACCAGGTGTCGTTCATCCGCGACTGGGGCATCCCCGGGTACGGCATCATCGGCGCCTACGACACGAGCACCGACCCGCAGGTCGGCGGCGACGAGAACCCGTACCCCACCGGGTATGCGAACAAGCCGACACTCGGCCAGTACGCGTTGTACGACACCAACGACGACACTCCGGAGCACCTGAACTATTACGCCTCCGGTACCACACACGGCCCGGGCGGACCGGCCTCGCCGTCGGAGGGGCTGCGGCGGGCGCTGGAACTGCCGGCGACGTGGACCTCGTACGTGCTCGCGGGTGACGCGTACGGCGGCGCGGAGGCGCGCAGCGGCAAGCCGGTCGCGTACTTCGAGACGGTACCGGCCAAGCCGTTCCTCACCTCCACGGTCAGCTTCGACGCGTCCTTCTCGCGTGGCGGGCGGGGACAGTCGCGGGACCTGACGTACTACTGGGACTTCGGCGACGGGACCACCGTGGCCACCACCAACCCCACGGTGACGCACGAGTTCTCCGCCACGCCCCGCTGGTACGACGTGAAGCTCGCGGTACGCTCCGGCAGGAGCTGGGACTTCTACCGGCAGGCGCTGGCGGTACGGTTCGTGCCCGCGCACTTCCCGGACACGCCACAGGCCAACCAGCCGCCCGCGCCGGCCACCGATCCGTGCGGCAAGCTCACGGCCACCGAGCAGGCCACGGTCACCACGCAGGCGCAGCGGCTGATGGACCGGCTGGGCGGGTCGGCAACCGTGGTGGTCGCCCGGCGGCCATGAGGCGGGTGTCCTGGGCGCTCCTGCTGCTACTGGCCGGCTGCGCATCCCTCCACAGTGGATCGAGCGGGGCACCGCTGGTCCCGTGGGACGGCACGGTGCCGGCGGCGCTGCGGCCGGTGGCGCCGAGCCCGGCCCCACCCTGCCAGGCGGCCCGGCTGGCGGTGGTGGATGGCGGGTTCCGGTTCCAGCAGGCCGCCTCCGGCGGCACCGGCCGGCTGACGGTACGCAACACCGGCACCACCCCGTGCCGGCTGACCGGCCGCCCCGAC
>DATEJJ010001183.1:0-5008 GCA_035278125.1 Rugosimonospora sp. | reverse complement strand
GCCGCCCGGCTGCGGGAAGACCCTGATCGCCAAGGCGGTGGCGAACTCGCTGGCCAAGAAGATCGCGGAGAAGCGGGGCGAGGAGAAGCAGACCAGCTACTTCCTCAACATCAAGGGCCCCGAGCTGCTCAACAAGTACGTAGGCGAGACCGAGCGGCACATCCGGCTGATCTTCCAGCGGGCCCGGGAGAAGGCGGGGGAGGGTACCCCCGTCATCGTGTTCTTCGACGAGATGGACTCGGTGTTCCGCACCCGCGGCTCCGGCGTGTCCTCGGACGTGGAGAACACGATCGTGCCCCAGCTGCTGTCGGAGATCGACGGTGTGGAGGGTCTGGAAAACGTCATCGTCATCGGCGCGAGCAACCGGGAAGACATGATCGACCCGGCCATCCTGCGCCCGGGGCGGCTGGACGTGAAGATCAAGATCGAGCGCCCCGACGCGGAGGCGGCCAAGGACATCTTCAGTAAATACATCCTGGAGAACCTGCCGCTGAACGCCGACGACCTGGCCGAGCACGGCGGCGACCCGAAGTCGTGCGTGGGCGCGATGATCGAGGCCGCGGTGCTGCGGATGTACTCCGAGACCGATGAGAACCGGTTCCTGGAGGTCACCTACGCCAACGGCGACAAGGAGGTCCTGTACTTCAAGGACTTCAACTCCGGTGCCATGGTGCAGAACATCGTCGACCGGGCGAAGAAGATGGCCATCAAGGAGTTCCTCTCCTCCGGCCGCAAGGGGCTGCGCCTGCAGCACCTGCTCGACGCCTGCGTGGACGAGTTCCGGGAGAACGAGGACCTGCCCAACACCACCAACCCCGACGACTGGGCCCGCATCTCCGGCAAGAAGGGCGAGCGGATCGTGTACATCCGCACCCTGGTCTCCGGTGGCAAGGGCACCGAGTCGGGTCGCTCCATCGAGACGGCCAGCAACACCGGTCAGTACCTCTAGCCCGTACACACGAAAGAGGGCGACGCTTCGGCGCCGCCCTCTTTCGTATCCACCCAGGATCAATGCTTGAACAGGTCGTACACGCCCGCCGGGGCCTCGACCACGTTGTGGACCGGCCGGTTGATCGGGAACGCCTTGCCGAACTGCATGAACGCGAAGCGCGCGCCCAGTGCCTTGTCCACCGCCGAACCGTCCACGATCAGCTCGGTCAGCCGGCCCTGGTCGTCCAGGGTCGCGCTGAACGGCATCGTCTTGGCCTTGGCGCCGAGCTTGGTGAGGTTCTCCTGGGTCATCGCGGACACCCCGGCCGCCACGGTCATGTCGATCGTCCCGGTGTAGTGGGTGGCGTCGACCCGCTGCGCGGTACCCACCGCGTCCAGCAGGCCGGTGATGTCCAGCACGTCACCGGCGCCGGCCAGGTCGAACGGCAGGTTGGCCGCCTTGCCGAGTTTCGTCGCGTCGAGGTGCATCCACTTGGTGGGGTCGATGCCTAGGCCCGTGTCGTTCTGCGCGCCCAGGTCGAGTTTGATCCAGTAGTTGGTGCCGATGGCGATGACGTCCTGGTTGAACGGCATGCCCTGCATGGTGCCGGTGGCGGCGAGGCTGGCGGCCCGGTGCACCGGGTCGGCGTGGCCGTGCGTGGTGAGGTCCTCCTGACCCCCGGTGAACCGGTAGATGGTCGTGGTCATGTGGTTGACCGAGGCGAGCAGGGCCTGCCGGGCCGCCATCATGCTGGGCGTCGGGGACGCCTGGGCGGCGGGCGACGCCGCGGCCCCGGCGGCGACCGGGGTACTGCCCGTCCCGCTCGACGCCGTCATCTGCGCGCAGCCCGCGAGCACCAGCGCGGCCACGGCCAGGACGGCCATGCCCACCGGGCTCGGAGACTGCGCGGTCACCGTTCCTCCGGGTGATCGAGGTGCTACTGGCAGGCTAACGGACGCTCGTGGTCCGCCGGCCTACCACCTGGTACGGAGTACCTGACCATCCAGTTACGGTTCCGGTGCCGCTGAACCGTTCCGGCTACCGCCAGCCGACCAGGCAGAACACCGTCAGCCCGAACAGCACGAGGCCGAGCAGGGCCTGGAGCAACAGCCCGATGCCCAGGTGGGACCAGAGCGTCGCACCCCGTGGCCGCAGCATCCGGCCGGTGGTGAGGTTCTCGATGTCCACCGCGCGTGGCGGCAGGCTCGCGTCCCGGTACCAGCGCAGCCGGGCGCGTACCCGGTCGCCGACGATCAGCGCGCTGCCGGACATGTGGCCGTGGATCTCCACGGGTACCAGGCGGTTGTCCGGGTCGCGGACGAGCACCGGGGTGACCAGGAACTCCGGGCCCTTGCGCAGCGCCTTCCAGCCGGGCGCGCTGCCGCCCGGGGAGCCGCCGAGCAGGCTGGCGAGCATCCGGCCGAAGGTGCGTACCAGGGACGCGGCCAGCAGCACCACGAGCAGGATGGGCGGGGGTACCGCCACCTGGCGCGGGTACGATGATTCGATCTTGGCGACCCGGCCGTAGGCGATCTCCTGGCGTTCCGCACGGCGCTGGCGTCGGGTGGCGAGAGCGGTCACGGGGCCCTACCTTCCCGGCAGCGGCCCGGCTGACTCGCTCCTCCTTGACCGGCTCACGCGCGCCGCCGCCGATGGGACACGGGCCTCAAATGTAGCCAGTTGTTACGGCGCCCTGCCAATGCGTCATATCTGTTTGCCCAGGTGTTCTTGCCTGGCGACCGCGAGTACCGAAGACTGATCACATGTCCGCGCTCCGCCTCGGCGTTCCACAATGGACACGCGCCGTTCAGGGAGCGTCGGGCCGGCGGCGGTGGCTGGCCATCGGTCGCAGCAGCGATCCGGACCCGCGCCGGGCGGGCGCGTACGCGGCGGCGCGCGCCCTGGTGGCGTCGGATCCCGTGGTACTCATCGTGTTCTGCTCGGGCGCGACCGACCCGTCGGCGGTGCTGGCCGGGATCGCCGACATCGCGGACGGAGTGCCGCTGGTCGGCTGCTCCGCCGAGGCGGTACTCGGGCCGGACGGGCCGGGCGGTGGGGTGCTGGTCACCGCGCTCGGGGGCAGCGGCATGTCCGTCGCGACCGCCGCGGAGTCCGGTGTGGTGGGCCGGCAGCGGGAGGCGGGTGCCCGGGCGGCGCGCTGCGCGGTACCCCCGCCGCGCTCCCCGCACCAGGCCCTGGTGCTGCTCACCAACGGCGACGCGGCCAGCCAGGAGGCGATCCTGGCCGGCGCGTACAGCGTGGTCGGCGCGGCCATGCCGATGGTGGGCGGCGCGGCCAGTCCGGGCCCGGCGGATGAGCGCACCTACACGCTGTACGGGCGGGAGGTGCTGCCGGACGCGGTGGTGGCCGCCGCGATCGGGTCGGACGGGCCGTTCGGGGTGGGCATCCGGCACGGTTTCCACCGGGTCGGCGAGCCGATGATCGTGACGAGCAGTTCGGGGGGACTGGTCCGCACCCTGGACGACCGGCCGGCCCTGGCCACCTACCTGACCCGGCTGGGCGCGCCAGCCCAGGCGTACGTGGACGTGGAGGCGTTCGAGCAGTTCGCCGCGACCCGTCCGGTGGGGGTACGCCGGCGCACCACGCTGGAGCTGCGCGACGTGAGCTACGGCGAGTACCTGCGCGACGGGTTCCTCTACACCAGCGGCGACATCCCGGAGGGCGGGATGATCTGGCTGATGGAGGGCGACGAGGAGTCCAACCTGGTGGCCGGCGAGGAGGCGGGGTCGGCCGCGGTCGCCGCGCTGGACGGGGCGGAGCCGCTGGGCGCGATCGCGTTCGACTGCACGTCCCGGGGTGCCCTGCTCGGCGACGTCGGGATGCACAAGGAGGTGGACCGGCTCAGCGCCGCGGTGGGTGGCGCACCGCTGGCCGGTTTCTACACCTGGGGGGAGATTGCGCGGGTACGCGGCATCTTCGGGTACCACAACCAGACGATGGTGGTACTCGCGCTGGGCTGACCCCGCGCCCCGGCTACCGGCGCAGCAGCCGGATCACCAGCCAGATCAGTGCCGCCACGACGGCGAACCCGCCCGCGTACCCCGCGTAACGCTTGGCCGCGGTGGTGGAGCCGGCCACCCGGAGCAGGTCGACCGCCTCCGCCTCGCGTGGCGGCGCCACCGGCTGCGGTGTCGCCGTGGCGGTTCCTGGTTCGGCGGCTCCCGGCTCGGCCGCGGTCTCGGCGGGTGCCTCCGGCGCGGGGCCGGAAAGCGTGTCGGCCAGGCACTCGGCGAACTGGCCGAGCAGCTTGCCGCTCACGTCGGCCAGCATGCCCCGGCCGAACTGGGCCGGCCGCCCGGTGACGGTCAGATCGGTGGCCACGTCCACCCGGGTGGTCTCGCCCTCGGGTGCCAGCGTCGCGGTCACCGTGGCGGCGGCGGTACCGGCCGCCCGCGCGTCGCGCCCGCTGGCCTCGATGATGAGCCGGTGGGCCGCCTCGTCCCGTTCGACGAAGCGGCCCTTGCCCTGGTACGTCAGGTTGATCGGGCCCAGCTTGACCTTCACCGTGCCGGTGAACGTGTCGTCCTCGACGGCCGTCAAGGTCGCACCCGGCATGCAGGGCGCGATCCTGGGCAGGTCCAGCAGCACCTTCCAGGCTTCGTCGACGGGTACCGGCACCGTGAAGTTGTGGTCAAGCCGCATGGGTGGTGCTCCGATCAGATCCCGGCGGCCGCGAGGACCGCGCGCTTGGTGAGGACCCGGGCCAGGTGCGCCCGGTACTCCGGGGAGGCGGACAGGTCGCCCGTGGGGTGGGTCCCCTCGGCCGCGTGCGCCGCCGCCGCGCCCACCGCCTCGGCCGTCGCCGGTACCCCGCGCAGCGCCTCCTCCACCGCCCCGGCCCGGACCGGCAACGCATCCATGTTAGTCAGCGCCACCCGAGCCTCGGCGATGGTGCCGTTGTCCCGGCGTACCGCCGCCGCCACGCCCACCGTGGCCCACGCCTGCGCCACTCGGTTGAACTTCTCGTAGTGCGTACCCCAGCCCTCCCGCTTGGGCAGCCGCACCGCGACCAGCACCTCGCCCGGTTGCAGCGCGCTGGTCAGGTAGTCCACGAAG
>DATEJJ010001182.1:0-8162 GCA_035278125.1 Rugosimonospora sp. | reverse complement strand
GCCGCCGCGGCGGCGCGCGCGGCGGCGGCCGTCGGGTATGCCGGCGCGGGGACGTTCGAGTTCGTCGTGGACGACCAGGGCCGCCCCCACTTCATCGAGGTCAACTGCCGCATCCAGGTGGAGCATCCGGTCACCGAGATGGTGACGGACGTCGACCTGATCCGCGAACAGATCCTCGTCGCCGCGGGCGAGCCGCTCGGCCTGCGCCAGCAGGACGTGGCGCACCGCGGGGTGTCCATCGAGTGCCGCGTCAACGCCGAGGACCCGGAGCGGCGCTTCACCCCGACGCCCGCGGTGGTCAGCGAGTTCGTCCCGCCGGGTGGCGGGTTCGTCCGGGTGGACACCCACGTCTATCCCGGCTTCCGGGTCGGCGCCGACTACGACTCGCTGCTCGCGAAGGTGGTGGTGTGGGCGGCGGACCGGGATCAGGCGATCGCGCGCATGCAGCGCGCGCTGGGCGAGTTCCGGGTGTCCGGGCACGGGCTGCGGACCACCGTGGGATTCCTCGGCCAGGTGCTGGCGCATCCGCTGTTCCGGGACGCAAAGCACACAACCGGACTGGTCGACGGAATGCTTGCGGATTAGTCCATTTGGCGTTTTAGCTAACCACGGATAGTGCCGACGTATGGTCGTATCCGTCATATATGAGAAAGGTATCTACTGAACAGTAGAGAGGCGGTGAGCGTGTCGCGTATTTGAACCACATATTGACGCCACAGTAGATTCTATCCACCATTGCAGGTAGGCTCCCCTGCGGCGCCGGTCTACGTGATCAATTGCTGAGGCGACGCAAGATCCGATAGGGGGGGTTCTCGTGTTGCGCTTTACCGCACTCGGTCCACTTGAGGTGTTCCACGACCATTGTCTGTGTAAGCCCACCGCGCCCAAGGCCAGACAGGTACTTGCCCTGCTGCTGCTGCGGGCGAACCAGGTGGTACCCATCTCCGCGCTGGTGGAAGAGCTCTGGGGGGAGCAGCCGCCACAAAGCGCGGTGACAACGGTACAAACCTACGTTTACCAGTTACGCAAGATGTTCGAACGCGCCGGGTACCAGGGACCGGACCAGGAGTTGCTGGCCACCCGGCCACCCGGCTACCTGCTCCGCTTATGCCAGGACCAGCTCGACGCCGACGTGTTCGGCCGACTCGTGCAGCAGGGCCGCATGCTGGTGCAGAGCAACCGGCTCACCGAGGCGGCCGACCGGTTACGGCGGGCGCTGGAGCTGTGGCGGGGTTCGGCGCTGGCGAATGTGACGCAGGGGCCGCTGTTACGGGGGTACGTGGCGGACCTGGAGGAGCAGCGGATGCGCGCGGTCGAACTGCGCATCCAGGCCAACGCCGCGCTCGGGCGGCACCGGGAACTCATCGGGGAACTGCGCATCCTGGTGAGCCAGTACCCGCTCAACGAGTGGCTGCACGCCCAGCTCATCGTCGCACTCAACGCGGCGGGACGGCGGGGCGAGGCGCTTCAGGCGTACCACGCGCTGCGCGAGATACTCACCGACGAGCTCGGCCTCGACCCGTCACCGGCCCTGCGCCGGCTGCACCACGACGTGCTGAAGACGGGTACCGTGCCGAGCATTCCCACCCAGCGGCCCGGTCCCGACCCGGACGGCTGGAGCGGCTGGATGCCCGAGGAGATGGCCGCCCGCTCGGATGTCGCGGGGTGATGTCCACACTGGCCGGTCATCCGGCGTGAGCGGGGTGGCCGGTCGCCGGTGGCGGTGGGAGGCGGTCCGGTCCGTCGCCGTCGCCGTCCTGCTGATCGCCGGCTCAGTGGTGGCCAGCCGCCGGCAGGTACCACCGCGCCACCCGCTGGACCTGTACGCGTACCTGTTGCTGGTCGCCGCCGCGGCGGTGCTGCCGTGGCGCCGGCGGTACCCGTCGGGTGTGCTGCTCGCCTCGCTCGCCGTCGCCGCCGCGTACCTGCTGCTCGGGTACGCGTACGGGCCGGTGTTCCTGGCCACGGCGTACGCGATGTACTCGCTCGCGGTGGCGGTGCCGCTCCCGCGTACGGCGCTGATGTTCGTGGCGGCGGTGGTGGTCATGGTGCTGGCCGGCGAGATCCAGTTCCGGGCGCCACCCGGGCAGCACGCGGACTGGGCCGTATTCGCCGCCGCCTGGACCGGGTGGTTCCTGGTGTCCGGCTGGATCGGCGTCACCGTCCGGCTCTGGCGGTCCCGCGGCACCCAGCAGCGCGAGCTGCGCCAGCAGCGCGACCGGGCGGACGACGAGCGGCTGCGCCGCGAGGTCATCGAGGAGCGGCTGCGGCTCAGCCGCGAGGTGCACGACGTCGTGGGGCACAGCCTCTCGGTCATCAGCATGCAGGCGGGCGCGGCGCTGCACGTGTTCGACCGCAGGCCCGACGAGGTGCACGAGGCGCTGCGGGCGATCCAGGAGTCGAGCCGCACCGCCTTCGCGGACCTGCGCGAGGCGCTGAACGCCATGCGCGGCGCGGATCTGGCCGGCCCCCGCCTGTCCGACCTGTCCCGGCTGATCGACGGGACGGCCCGCGCCGGAGTCACCGTGGACCTGGCGGAGAGCGGCCAGCCCTGGCCGCTGCCGCCCGCGGCGGAGGTGGCGGTGTACCGGATCGTGCAGGAGGCGCTGACCAACGCGGTCCGGCACGGGCGCGCGTCCGCCGTCCGGGTCCGACTGTCCTATGCCGACGATGGACTGTCCATTGAGGTCATCGACAACGGCGCGCCCGCCTCGACGCCGGCACCCGGCACCGGCCAGGGCATCAAGGGAATGCGGGAGCGGGCCGGCGACCTCGGCGGCCGGCTCACCGCGGAGCCGGTGACGGGCGGCGGGTTCCGGGTGCACGCCTGGCTCCCCGCCCAGCCCCGCTGAGCGGGCTCGAACGAGTCTCGAACCGGCCTCGAAGCGCCCCCCGCATCGTGGTACCCGTAGGCACCGAATGCCCGCGGGACGGGGAGGAGACTGATGGCGCATCGCATGCTGATTGTCGCCCGGATGAACGAGGCCGACACCGAGCCGGTCGCGGACATCTTCGCGAAGTCGGACGCGACGGAGCTTCCGTTGATGCTGGGCGCGTCGCGCCGCACGCTCTTCCACTACCGTGGCCTGTACCTGCACCTGATCGAGGCGCAGGAGGACTTCACCGGCAAGCTGTACGAGGCCCGCGGGCACGACCTGTTCAACGACGTGAACACCAAGCTCAGCAAGCACATCTCGCCGTACGACCCGAACTGGCGGGAGCCGCGCGACGCGATGGCGGATCCGTTCTACACCTGGGTCAGGCCCGCGTGATCGGCGCGTTCCGGGTGCTGCTGAGCATGGAGGTACCCGCCGGTTCGGCCGCCGAGTTCGAGGACGTGTGGAGCGCCATCGCGGCCGAGGTGTCCGCGCACCCGGCCAACCTGGCCCAGGCGCTGATGCGCGGCAGCGAGCCGGACGAGCGGTACCACATCCTGACCGACTGGACCGACGAGAACTCGTTCCGCACCTTCGAGCGCAGCGAGGCGCACGTGGCGTACCGCAAGCGCCTCGCGCCGTACCGCGGCGCCGTCACGATGTCCACCATGCACATTGTCCGGGACGTTCCCGGTCCGGTCCTGGAGAGGAGCAGCTGATGGCGCCGATCACCCGTGACCGCCTCGGCGGGATGATGCAGGCATACAAGACGACGAGCCTGCTACGGGCCGGCGTGCGGCTGGGCGTCTTCGACGCGCTCGCCGACGGTCCGGTCGCGGTCGAGACGCTCGCCGGCCGGCTCGGCATCGACGCGCGCGGTGCCCGGATCCTGCTCGACGCGCTCGTCGCGGTCGGCCTGGTGGAGACGGCCGGCACCGGGTACCGGTTGGCCCCGGGCGCGGGCACGTTCCTGGTGAGCAAGAGCCCGCAGTACCTCGGCGACATGGTCAAGGTGATGTGCAGCGACTGGGAGTGGGACGCGCTCAAGCGCCTCGACGAGGCGGTGCGCCGGGGCGGTACGGTCATGGCCGAGCACGCCGAGACCGAGGAGTACGGGTACTGGGTGGACTTCGCGGCGTTCGCCTCGGCCATCGCGGACCCGACCGCCCGGGTGATGTGCGACGCGCTGGAGCCGTGGGCCGCCACCCGGGAATCGTTGCGCGTGCTGGACATGGCGTGCGGGCACGGCATCTACGGGTACACGTTCGCGCAGCGGTGCCCGCGGGCCCGGGTGTGGAGCCAGGACTGGCCCAACGTGCTGCCGGTCGCGCTCGGGCACGCGGAGCGGATGGGCGTACGCGACCGGGTCGAGTCGCTCGCCGGCGACATGTTCAGCGCCCCGCTGGGTGGCCCGTACGACGTCGTCATGCTCACCAACGTGCTGCACCACTTCAGCGAGGAGCGCGGCATCGAGCTGCTGGGCCGGGCGCGCGCCGCGCTCAAGCCGGACGGGAAGCTGGCCCTGGTCGGCTTCACCATCGGCGACAAGGGCCCGGCGGAGGACCCGATGCCGTTCCTGTTCTCCGTGCTGATGCTGGTGTGGACCGCGCAGGGCGAGGTGCACTCCGAGGCGGGCTACGACCGGATGCTCGCGGCCAGCGGGTTCCGCAACCCGGCCCTGCACTCGGTGGCGGACCTGCCGCTGCGGGTGCTGACCGCCGAGCCGGCCTGAGGAGCGCGCGATGACGACCACCGGCTTCCGGGTGATGCTGACGCTGAACATCCACCCCGGCATGGAGCGGGAGTTCGAGCAGGCGTGGCTGGCCGCCGACGGAGACCTGACCGGCCAGCGCGCCAACCTCGGGCGGTGGCTGCTGCGAAGCTCCACTGAGGACAGTGTGTACTTCATCATCAGCGACTGGACCGACGAGCCCTCCTTCCGCGAGTTCGAGAACAGCGAGGTACACCTGACCCACCGCAAGAAGCTGCACCCGTACCGGTCCGGTGGCGGGTTCGAGACGATGCGGGTCGTGTACCACCGGACGGACGCCGGGTGAGCCGGCGGATCCGGGTACTCATCTGGTACCGCAGCCCACCCGGGGACGCGGACCGGATGGCCGCCGCGTTCCACGGCATCGCGGCGGAGCTGGCCGGAACCCCCGGACTGGTGGGCAGCGAACTGCTCGAAGCGCTCACCGACACCGGCAGCGTCGTGGTGATGAGCGAGTGGGAGAGCCTGGTGGCGTTCCAGACCTGGGAGCAGGGCAGCAGCCACAAGGCGACGACCGCGCCGCTGCGCTCGTACCAGGACCGGTCGCGGGAGCGGACCTTCGAGGTGTACGAGGTCGCCGCGTCCGCCCTCTGGTCGGGGTAGGAATGATCGAGACGTGGCAGCTGCGCAAGTCCTTCCGGTCCCGCAAGCGGGTGGTCCGGGCGGTCCGCGGCGTGAGCCTGGCCGTGCCGGCCGGTCAGATCTTCGGCTTCCTCGGCTCGAACGGCGCCGGGAAGACCACCACGATGCGCATGCTCGTCACGCTGATCCGCCCGGACCAGGGCATCGCGGTGGTCGCCGGCGCGGACGTCCGCAAGGCGCCGGTCGAGGTACGCCGCCGGATCGGGTACGTCTCGCAGGGCGGCGGTACCTGGGCCGACGCCACGCCGCGCACCGAACTGGTCGACCAGGCCCGGCTGTACGGCATCAGCGCGCCGGCCGCCCGCGACCGGGTGGCCCGCATCGTCGCCGACCTCGACCTGGCCGCCTTCGCCGACCGGCCCTGCCGGACGCTCTCCGGTGGCCAGCGCCGCCGGGTGGACATCGCGATGGGCGTGGTGCACGCGCCGCGCGTCGTGTTCCTGGACGAGCCGACGACCGGCCTCGACCCGCAGAGCCGCGCGCAGATGTGGGACGAACTGCGCCGGCTCCGGGACCACGGGATGACCATCTTCCTCACCACGCACTACCTGGACGAGGCGGACGCGCTGTGCGACCGGATCGCCATCATGGACGGCGGCGTGGTGGTCGCGGAGGGTACCCCCGACGAGCTGAAACGGCAGATCTCGGGCGACGTGGTGACCGTGGGGCTCAACGGCTCCACGTCGTACGCGGCGCACCTGCTGGCCGGCGCGCGGTGGGTCCACGAGCTGGAGGCCGACGCGCACGGGCTGCGGTTCTGCGTGGGCGACGGCGCGACGGCGGTACCCGAGGTGATGCGGGTACTCGACGGGCACGGCATCCGGCCCGGCTCGATCGAGGTACACCGGCCCAGCCTCGACGACGTGTTCCTCGCGAAGACCGGGCGCTCGCTGTCCGACGGGAAGGGTTGACCGGTGCGCGGGAGCAACCTCGTCCGTGACACCTGGGTGGTGTTCCGCCGGCAGATGGCTCTGCTGCTGGGCAATCCCGTCTGGGTCGCGGTGGGCGTCATCCAGCCGCTGTACTTCCTGCTGCTGTTCGGCCCGCTGCTCAAGCCGATCCTCGGCGGCGGCAACGCGTACCGGGTGTTCGTGCCCGGCCTGCTGGTGCAGCTGGCGATGTTCGGCCCGCAGTTCGCCGGCTTCGGCCTCATCGCGGAGCTGCGTGCGGGCGTGCTGGAACGGATGCGGGTGACCCCGGTCAGCCGGCTGGCCCTGCTGCTGGGCCGCTGCGGCCGGGACATCGTGTCGCTGCTCGTGCAGGCGGCCATCCTGACCGCGCTCGCGCTGCCGTTCGGGCTGTCGGTACGGCTGGGCGACGCGCTGCTCGCCTTCGCGCTGCTCGCGCTGATCGGGCTGCTGCTGTCCGCCCTCGGGTACGGCGTCGCGCTCCGGCTGCGCAGCGAGGACGGCCTGGCGCCGCTGCTGAACGCGGTCAGCATGCCGCTGCTGCTGCTGTCCGGGGTCTTCCTGCCGCTCACGTTCGGCCCGCCGTGGCTGCGCGCCGTCGCGCGGTGGAACCCGTTCTCCTGGGCGGTGGACGCGGTACGCGCGCTGTTCCTCGGCCACACCGGTGATCGCCACGTCTGGCAGGCGCTGGTGATCCTCGGCTCGCTGGCGGTCCTCTCGGTGTTCTGGGCCGCGCGCTGCTTCGCCCGTACCGTACGCTGATTCCCACCGGTTCCCGCGTATCACCGGCGATGATCCGGTCCTCAGATGAGCATGGTCACGACTGTCCCCTCGGCCGTCCGGCGAAGTGAGGCGAGCATGCGAGACACGCGGCGGCGGCTGCTGGTCACCGTCGCGGTCGCGGCAATGACGGTGGGTCTGGTCGTGCTGGAACGGCTGGACTCCGCGCTGTCCGCGATGCACCGGGCCGACGATCTGTCCAGTGTGTACGGATCGGTCCGGTCGCCCTCGGCGCTGTGGTCGGCCGCGCTGGTTCAGGAGCATGTCCAGGCGTGGCGCGCCTGGGACGCGGACCGGTTGGCGGCCGGGCTGGCCAGCCGGGTCGCCGGCCCGTACTGGGTCGCGGTCGGCTACGCGGCGGTGCACCTGATCCTGTTCGCCACGCCGCTGGCCCTGCTGCTGTGGTGGCTCGCGGGGTGGACGGCACGGCGCGTCCAGGGCCGCCGGGGCGACGCCGCACCCGAGGACCAGAGCCGGGTGCGCGCCCTGCTGCGCGTCGCCGAACTGGCGCGCTGGGCGGCGCTGGGCTACCTGGGCGGCTCGCTCGCGCTGGATCTGGCGGTATCGCTGGCGGTGCGGTTCGGCGACCCCAGCCCGGTGGTACAGGCGATCGGCGTACTCGCGCTGCTGACGGACATCGCGCTGGCCGGTGCGGTACTGCCGCTGCTGTTCGCGGACCTCGCCACCCTCGACCAGGCGGGACGCGCGTGGGCGGGGCGCCGCATCCTGGACGCCGGCCGGCGCGTGGTGGCGCTGCGCGCGCAGGTCGCCGCGGCCGCACTGCTGGCCGTCCTGGTCGTGGCGCTGCAGGGCGACATCGGCCTGCAGGTCGACGACCTGGCCATGCGCTGGCTGGAGTACTGGCCCGCCGGGGTGCTGGCGCTCGTGGCGACCGGGTTCGCCGGCTGGGTGCTGCTGATGTCCGGCGAGGTGTGCTGGTACCGGCACGCCCGCCCGCGCCAGGCGGTGCGGCCGATCGGCCGGCGCACGCTGGTGGTGCTCGGCGCGGCGGGGCTGGTGCTGATCGCCGCCGGCCTGTGGCTGGCGAACGGGATGGACGTGGCGGCCGGCGACGTGCTGATCTTCCCGGGCTCGGCGCTGCTGCTGTTCGCCGGCTTCAGCCTGCCCCAGGACGTCGGCGCGGTGGCCCGCGTCGCGGCACCGGGCGTGCCGGTTGCCGGCGCC
>DATEJJ010001181.1:0-17620 GCA_035278125.1 Rugosimonospora sp. | reverse complement strand
GCGGTGGCCGGCCCCTGGTTGCGCACCTGGACGCGGTACGTGACGTGCTTCCCGGCGCCGGGCGTGGCCGGGTCGGCGGCGATGCTCACGGTCACGTCGGCGCTACCGGCCGCCCGGGCGGGCGCGGCCGGCAGCAGCAGGGCGCCGCCGGCCAGGCCCAGCAGGAGCGCTCTCGTCAGGTTGCGCGGGGACACGGGCGATTACCTTAGTGCGCGCGGGGGCTCCCGGCACGCACACCGGGCCGAGCCGCCGCCGCGATCCCCGGAACCGCTGTGCCTGGAACTGCTGTGCCCGGAACCGCGGTGCCCGGGACCGGCGTGCCGCCGCTCGCGGCGAAGTGTCCACTGTAGACGTCGGTGCGGTTGTCCGGCTGGTCGCTGTTGGCCGTCACGAACAGCGCCCGGAATCCGGTACCCTCGGCGGCCAGGCCCTCGTAGTCGCCGAGGAAGAAGCCACCGGCGCGCGGCGCGGCGAGCCAGTCGAACACCGGGGCGATCGGCCGTTCCCGGTCGAAGCGCTGCCCGCCGCCCGCGGAGGTGGCGAGCCAGGTGCTGGTGGGCAGCGTGGTGGTGTTGCCCGGCTGGAGGGTACGCAGGTCGTAGTAGCTGACGCCGACGGTTCCGTCGAGGGCCACCGCCACCGTGGGCGCGAACGCCGGCGACGCGGCCACGGCGCTGACCCGTACCGGGCGGCTCCAGTTGAGCCCGCGGTCGCCCGAGGTGACCAGGAGTACCTGGTCGTACCGGCCGCCGGTGAAGGCGCTGCCCTCGTACGCCAGGTACAGCCGCCCGGTGGCGGGGTCGATCGCGACGGAGGGCAGACCGCTGCCGGTACGCAGGGCGGCGCCGGTGTTCGGGTCCACGTCGGCGACGCTGGTGTCCACCGCGACCGGTACCCGGGCGCTCCAGGTGCGTCCGGCGTCGAACGAGCGGACCACCTCGTACCGGGCGCTGGCGACCGTGGTCGCGCTGCCGTCGGTGTACACGAGGTCGTCGAAGAAGTCGTACAGCGCGCCGGTACGCGGGTCGGCCACGATGACGTTGCCGATGGTCTGCTCGAACTGGCCGGTCGGCACGATGTCGCGCGGCGTGCTCCAGGTGCGGCCGCCGTCGCGGGTCACCGAGAGCAGAGTGGGCCCGGTCAGCACCTGCGTACCGGTAGGCCCGCCGTCCAGCCGGTCCCACAGCGCGTACGCGGTACCCGGCCGGACCGGGTCGGCGGTGATGGAGTTCTTGTCGTTGAAGAACTGGATGCTGGTGTCGTCGATCAGGACGGTCGGGTGCTGCCAGGTACGCCCGCCGTCCCGGGACACCGCGGTCGCGACCGTGTTGCGCGCGGTGGTGCCGTCGAACGCGAGTGCGTCGGCGTACGCGGTACCGTCCGGCCCGAAGCTCACCCACGGATCCGAGGCGCGCTCGTACGGCAGGCCGCCCGGCGCGCACGCGTCGACCGGCAGTACGGTCTCGCCGAAGGTACGCCCGCCGTCCGCCGTCCAGGCCACGCCGATCCCGTGCGCGCCGCCGTCGTTCCAGCGGTCCTGCTGCCACACGCCGACCGCCCGGCCCGGGTACCACCGGTCCACCGCCAGGTCCGGCTCCACCTCGGCGCCCGGGTACAGCACGGAGCTGGCCACGCCGCCGATCGTGCAGGCCGCGAACGGGTCACCCGGCGACACCCGGACCAGGGCCGTTCCGGCCGCCCCGGCCGGGACGGAGTACGCGAGGACGAGAACCCCTGCGGCCGCGACGGCCGCGATCCGGCGGGTGGTGTGCACGGTCGCTCCCTCCGTTGGTGGACCGTGCACACGGTACTCGTATCGATAGATCTCTGTCTTGGTAGCTACGCCGGTACCGGCGGTCCGGCCGCCTCGACCCGGCGGCGGCCGAAGCGGAGGTACAGCGACGGCAGCACGAACAGGGTGAGCAGGGTCGAGGAGACCAGGCCGCCCAGGATGACCACCGCCAGCGGATAGTCGATCTCGTGCCCCGGCCGGTTGCCCAGCAGCACCAGCGGTACCAGCGCCAGCCCGGTGGCGAGCGACGTCATCAGGATCGGGGACAGCCGTTCTCGGGCACCCCTGATCACCAGCGCCGGCCCGAACTCCTCGCCCTCATGCCGCTCCAGATGCTGGCAGTGGTTGATGAGCAGGATGCCGTTGCGCGCGGCTATGCCGAACACGGTGAAGAAGCCCACCAGCGCCCCGATGGTGACGTTGCCGCCGGCCAGGTAGATGCCGAGCACGCCGCCGACCAGCGCCATGGGTAGCGTGAGGAACAGCAGGCCGGCCAGCCGCCAGGAGCCGAACGCGGCGTTGAGCAGCAGGAAGATCGCGATACCGGCGAGCACCGCGGTCAGCGAGAGGCTGCGCTGCGCGGACTGCCGCTCCTGGTACTCGCCGAGCAGCTCGAAGTGGTACCCCTCGGGGAACTCCACCCCGGACAGCCGGCTCTGGATGTCGTGGACCACCGAGGCCAGGTCCCGGCCCTGGACGTTCGCGTCGATGTCCAGGTACCGCGAGCCGCGCTGCCGGGTCACCGCGTCCGGGGTGGACCTGGTGGTCACCGAGGCCACCGCCTTGATCGGGATACGCTGGCCGGACGGCGTGTCGATGAGCAGGTTGCCGATGCTGTCGGAGTTCGCCCGCGTCTGCGGGGTGCTCCACACGTCGACGCCGTACACCTCGCCGTTGGTGAAGACGTCGCCGACCTCCTCGCCGGCCACCAGGGTGGCGGCGGCGCGCCGCACGTCGCCGGGCTTGAGACCGTACTTGGCGGCCTTGTCGAGGTCCACCTCCACGTCGACCTGGGGCACGTTCACCGACAGGTCGGTGTGCACGTCGACCGTGCCGCGTACCCCGGAGATCGCGGCGCGGATCTGGTCCGCCTTGCTCCGCAGCACATCCAGGTCCTGCCCGTACACCCGGATCGCGATCGCCTCCTTGGCGCCGGAGATGACCTCCTCGATCCGCTCGTTCAGGTAGGTCTGCACGTCCCGGTACAGGCCGGGGTAGCTGTTGATGAGCGCCCGGATCTTGTTGAGCGTGGCCTCGTAGTCCACGTTCGGGGCGATGCTGATCCAGTTCTCGGCGGCGTCGATGCCGACGACCTCCTCACCCTGGCGCGCCCGGCCGATGTGCGAGCCGAAGTTGCGTACCCCGGGGATCGCCTCCAGCTTCTTGTCCAGGTCGAGGGTGATGCGCTCCATCTCGGCGTCCGAGGTGCCGGGGATGGCGTCCCAGTGGATGAGCACGTCGCGCTGCTTGAGGTCGGGGAACAGCGACTGGCCCAGCTGCGGCACCAGGCCGAGGCCGAGCACCACGACCAGCCCGAAGACGGCGTACGCCCAGCGCGGCTTGGCCACGATCCGGGACAGCAGCGCGCTGTACCCGCGCTGCAGCACCTTGACCACGGGGGAGGAGTGCCGCTCCACCGGCGCCTTGCGCAGCAGGATCAGCGTGAGCGCCGGGGTCACGGTCAGCGCCACCACCATCGAGGCCACGATCGCCAGCGCGTACGTGACGGACAGCGGCCGGAAGAAGGACGCGGTCAGGCCGTGCAGCAGGAACACCGGTACCGCGGCGGCCACGATGATGAGCGTGGCGTACACGATCGGGCTGCGTACCTCCAGCGAGGCTTCCAGGATGATGGACGCGGTGGACTTGTCGCTGCCCGCGGTCCGGTACTGGCGCAGCCGTCTCAGGATGTTCTCCACGTCGATGATGGCGTCGTCCACCACCGCGCCCAGCGCGATGATGAGGCCGGCCAGCGTCATCGTGTTGATGGTCGCGTGCGCCGCACGCAGGATCAGCAGCGTGGCCATCAGCGAGAGCGGGATGGTCACCAGGCTGATCAGCGCGACCCGCCCCTCGAACAGGAACAGCACCAGGATCACGACCACCAGCAGGAAGCCGAGTACCAGCGCGGTGGTCAGGTTGTGGATCGAGTCGTTGATGTAGGTGGCCGGGCGGAAGATGGTGGTGTCGAAGTGCACGTCGGGCATGCTCGGCTGCATCTGCCGGACCACGTCCTCCAGGCCCTTGGTGACGGTGAGCGTGTTGGCCCACGGCAGCTTCTCCACCACCACCAGCAGGCCCGGACCGCCGTTGATGACCGCGTCACCGATCAGCGGGGTGTGGTCCTGCACCACGGTGGCCACGTCGCCCAGGCGTACCCCCGGATTGTTCTCGATCGGCACCTGGGCCAGGCTCTGCGGCGTGCTCACCGACAGCACGTGCTCCACGTCCATCCGCTGCCCGGTGGAGCTGTCCACGAAGCCGCCGCCGGACAGCGAGTGGCCGGTGGAGAACTTCAGCACGCCGGTGTCCAGCGCGTCGGACGTGGTGGTCTGCACGTCCTCCAGGCTCACGCCCTTGGCCGCCATCCGGGCCGGGTCCACCTGCACCTGCAGGGCCGGCTGGCGCTCGTTCCAGATGGCCACATTGGACACTCCGGGTACCCGCAGCAGCTGCGGCCGGATGCGCCAGTAGGTGAGCTGGGAGAGCTGGATCAGGGACTGCGAGTTGGACCAGATCCCGATCTGCAGTACCCGGCCGGTGGCCGACACCGGTGGCAGCATGACCGGTGGCGACGCCCAGGTGGGCAGCGAATGCTCCACGATGGACAGTCGCTCCTGTACCCGTTGCCGGGCCTCCAGCACGTCCGTGTTGTCCTTGAAGATGAGCAGGATGTCGGACAGCTGCGGTACCGAGGTGGAGCGGAAGTCGTCCAGCCCGGGTACCCCGGAGAGCGCCTGCTCCAGCGGTACGGTCACCAGCGACTCGACGTCCGTTGTGGACAGTCCGAGGCACTCGGTCTGCACCTCGACCTGGGTCGGCGCGAACTCGGGGAACACGTCCACCGGCATCTGCCGGACGGCGCCCACGCCGAACACCATCATCGCCAGCGCGCCGGCGACGACCAGGAAACGGAACCGGAGGCTCCCCGCGACGACCCGCCGCATCAACGACCCGCGCCTCACGGCTACTCCTCCCCGACCCCGTACTCGGCACCCAGCAGCTCCTGCCCGCCCACCGAGACCACGGGGGTACCCACCGGGGGTCCCGAGCGCAGGACCACGGTGTCGGACGTGATGTGGTCGATCACCAGCGGCTCGCGCTGGTAGGTGAGCGCGGCGATGTTCTGGTACGTCCACGGCGCGCCGTCCGGCCCGTACACCAGCGCGGTCAGCGGGATGCTGGTCTCCGGGGCGGCGCCCTTGGGCAGCCCGGCCACGGCGGCCACCGGTACCGTCTGGACGCCGAGCTGGGTCGCGGCCAGCTGGGTCAGCACCACCTTGTGCAGGTCGCTGCCGGGGATGCTCTCCAGCGCGGCCGGCTGCGGGTAGTCGACCTCGGTGCCGGTGGTGTTCGCGCACCCGGCCAGCAGCAGCCCGGCCAGCACCACGCCGGCCGGGGCCAACCGCCTGATCACGACTTGTCCTCGGTGCTCCGTGGTGCGGGCGGCGCGGGTGGCGCCGGCGGGCTGCCGGAGTCGGGTGGCGGGTCCACCCGCTCGGTGGGCGGTTCGAGGTCGCCGCCACCGAGCGGTACGCCCGCGGTCACCAGCGCCTCGGTCCGGTCGGGGTCGGTCTCGCCGGCGTCCGGCTCGGGCCGGTCGGTCGGCTCCTGCCCGAGCACCGCCAGGTACAGCGCGGGCAGCAGGTACAGGGTGACCAGGGTCGTGGTGAACAGGCCGCCGATCACCACCGCGGCCAGCGGCCGCAGCACCTCGCCGCCGGGTACCCCGCGCAGCGCCAGGAACGGGGTGAGCGCGGCCGCGGTCACCAGCGAGGTGAGCAGCACCCCGGTGCCCCGCTCCTGGGTGGCGGCCAGCATCGCGTCCACAGGGGACAGACCGTCGTCCTGCTCGCTCAGGGTCTGGTACCGCCGGATCAGCGCCACGCCGGCGCGCGCCGCCACGCCCAGCACGGTCAGCAGGCCGACCAGGGCGCCCAGCGTCTTCACGCCGCCGACCAGCAGCGCGGCCAGGATGGCGCCGCTGCCGGACAGCCAGAACGAGCCGATCAGCAATGCCGCCGCGCGCCAGCTGCGGAACGCGGCCTGGAGGATCAGCAGCAGCGCGATCAGCGCGGCCAGGGTGGCGTACAGCAGCCGGTGGTTGGCCGCCCGCGGTCCGGTCAGGTCGCTGAACACGCTGGCCCGGTAGGACAGCGGCAGCTGCAGCGCGTGTACCTGCGAGCGCACCGTGGCCAGGACCGTACCCAGGTCGGCGCCCTGCACGTCGGCGGTGATGTCCACGTACCGCGAGGTGCCGTCGTGGTCGATCGCGGCCGGGTCCTGGGCCACCTGCACGCTGGCCACGTCCTGCAGCCGCACCTGCTTCCCGTCGGGCGTGTCGATCAGCAGGCTCTGCACGCTGGCCAGGCTGTCCCGGATGGTCGGCTCGCCCCACACCACCACGTCGAAGATCTGCTGGTCCTGGTACAGGCTGCCGACCGCGAGGCCGGAGATCAGGGTCGCCGCGGCCCGGCGTACGTCACCGGGCTTGAGGCCGTACTTCTGCGCCGCTTCGAGGTTCACCTGTACCTCGATGGTCGGCTGCAGGGTCGGGGACTGGACGCTGGCGTTGCGTACCCCGGCCACGCCGGAGATCAGCTGCCGGACGTTGTCCGCCTGGCTGGCCAGGGTGCCGTAGTCCTGCCCGTACAGGCGCACCGTCAGCGCGCTGCCGGAGTCCGCTCGTACCGCCGTGAGCTGCTGGTTCTCGTATGTGTACAGCTCGTGCGTGGTACCCGGGTATCCGTCCAGGACGCGCTGCACCGCGGCCTCGGTGGCCTGGTAGTTGGCGGACGGGCGTAGGTTCAGCCACACCTCGCCGGAGTTGACGTCGACGATCTGGTCCGAGGTCAGCGCCCGGCCCACCTGGCCGGACACCTCGCGGACCCCGGAGACGCCGCTCAGCTGCTGGCGCAGCGACGCGGTGAGCTGGTCCATCGCCTGCAGCGAGGTACCCGGTGCCGCGTGCCAGGCCACCACCAGGTCGCGGTCCTGCAGCTGGGGCAGCACCGGGTGCGAGCGCAGCTGCGGTACCAGCGCCAGGCCCACCACGGCGAGCAGCACGGTGGTGAGGAACGCCCACGCCGGGCGGCCGACGTACCAGCGCACGTCGCGGTCGAGGCCGCGGCGCAGCCAGTTGCCCAGCCGGGTGGCGCGCGGCTCGCCCACCGGGAGCAGGCTGGCCAGCGCCGGGGTCACGACCAGCGCCACCGCCAGCGAGGCGGCGAGGGCGATCAGGTACGAGAAGACCAGCGGCCGGCCCAGGTCACCGGAGGAGTCGGTGAGCAGCAGCGCCGGCAGCACGGCCAGGGCGGCGACCACGGTGGCGTACCCGAGCGGCGCGCGTACCGTCGCGTACGCCTCGATCAGGTCCGCCGGCACCCAGCGCCGGGCGGCCCGGTCCTCGGGCGAGCGCCCGCCCGCCTGGCCGCGCCGGACGGCGAGCACGCCGGCGACCGCGTCGTCCACCACCACGCCGAGGGCGACCACCAGCCCCACCAGGGTCATCTCGGTGAACGTGGTGCCGCGCAGGTACAGCACGTACCCGGCGACGACGAGGGACAGAGTGACCGAGACGGTACCGATGAGGGTGGCCCGCCAGGAGCGCAGTACCGCGCCGAAGAGCAGGATCATCAGCAGCAGGCCGGCCGCGCCCGCCCAGCCCACGTTGTGCAGCGCGGTCTCGATGAACGAGGACGGCTGGAACACCGTGGTGTCCACGGTGACTCCGGTCAGGCCCGGCTGCAGCGAGTCCATCGCCGCCTGTACCGCCCGGCTGACCGCCAGCGTGTTCGCGCCGGGCAGCTTCTCCACCACCAGCATCAGGCCCGGCCCGTCGGACAGCATCGCGTCACCGATGAGCGGCTGGTGGTCCTTGACCACGTTGGCCACGTCGCCGAGGTGGATGGTGGCCGTACCGGTGTCGGACAGTGTCACTTTGGCGAGCTGCTCGGGGGAGGTGATGGGCAGCACGTGCTGGATGTTCAGGCGCTGGTTGGGGGTGTCGATGAAGCCGTCCGTGCCGGGCGTGGACGCCTCGACGAAGGTCAGCGGCGAGGACCACAGCGCGTTGCCCGTGGTGTCGATGACCTGGTTGAGGGTCACCCCGCTCTTGTGCAGCCGGGCCGGGTCCACCAGTACCTGCAACTGCTGGTCGCGCTGGCCCCAGATGGCCACATTGGACACACCCGGCACGCCCATCAGCCGCGGCCGGATCTTCCACCGGGCCAGCGTGGACAGGTCGATGAGCGACAGCTCCTTGGAGGAGAGCGCGATCATCATGACCCGGCCCTGGGACGAGGTCGGCTGGATCATCACCGGCGGCGTGCCGATGTTCGCCACGCCGGGCCCCTGGGCGAGCCGCTCGGTCACGAGCTGCCGCGCGCGCAGCACGTCGGTACCCGGCTGGAAGGTCATGTCGATGGTGGACAGACCCTCGATCGAGCGGGAGTGGATCTGGTCCACCCAGGCGACGCCGTTGAGCTCGTCCTCCAGCGGCACGGTGATGAACTGCTCCACCTCGACCGCGGAGAGTCCGGCGGCCTCGGTCTGCACCTGAACGTGCGGCGGCCCGAATTCGGGCAGGCTGTCCACGGACGCGTGGCGCAGTTGCACGATGCCCAGAGACAGGACGACGGCCGCGACGGCCGCCAGTACTGGTGCCAGCCGGAGGCTGGAACCGATCAGCCAGCGGGTCATGGCCGCACACTCCCGAACATGAACCAAAGGTACATTTGACCCGTAGATTCATGGCCGAAAACGCGAAGAGGAGTCAGGATCGCCTCCGCGCGGTGCGGGCGCCTGCCCGGTTTTGTGCTGGTGAACTCGAGTAACGGGCCTGCTGCCCGATCGCCGACCGCCATGTCTTCCTCCCCGCCGCGTGCGGCACAGTCGAGACTGCGGAAGGAAAGGGGGTGGCGGCGCGTCACCTCGTTTCGCGGCAGGTCATCCGATTCCCGCCCGGCCTCGCCAAGAGCATTCTCGGCTCAGGTTCCGCGCAGGTAACGACTGCGTCGAAAACCCGACGGAAAATTACGAAGCTGGCTCGGAGTCAACCGGGCGGGCTCGATCGAGGCCCTATATCCTGTAGGGGAATTGGCGCCCGGCGGACTCGCCATAAAGTGCCGCTAATGGGGCGTAGGATATCTCCTGGGCGCGTTGACTACGTTGTATCAATCGTCTAGCGTCGATGAGCATCATCCACTTCGGGTACCCGCCACGGGAGCATGATTGTTGACGAAGGAGCCGTGGGGCGGTACGCCCGAGGGCGCGGTCGAGCGGTACACACTCTCCAACGAGCGCGGCACGACGGTCCGCGTCCTCAGCTACGGCGGCATCGTCCAGTCGATCGAGGTACCAGACCGGGACGGGCACCTGGCCAACGTCGCGCTGGGCTTCGACAACCTCGCCGACTACCAGGAGAAGAGCCCGTACTTCGGCGCCATCACCGGCCGGTACGCCAACCGGATCGCGCGCGGCCGGTTCACCCTGGACGGCGTCGGGTACGAGGTACCGGTCAACGACGGGACCAACAGCCTGCACGGCGGGGCGGTCGGGCTGGACAAGCACATCTGGGACGCCGAGGCGCTCGCCGCCGACGCCGAGCCCGCGCTGGCCCTCCAGTACGTCAGCCCGGCCGGGGACCAGGGCTACCCGGGCACACTGCGGATGACCGTGACGTACACGCTCACCGCGGGCGACGCCCTGCGCATCGACTACCTCGCCGGCACCGATGCGACCACCGTGGTCAACCTGACCAACCACACGTACTTCAACCTGGCTGGCGAGGGCAGCGGCGCGGTGTACGACCACGTGCTCCAGCTGCACGCCGACCGGTACACGCCGGTGGACGGTGCGCTGATCCCGACCGGCGAGCTGGCACCGGTCGCCGGTACCCCGATGGACTTCACCGCGCCGGTACCGATCGGGGCCCGGATCCGGGACAACTTCGGCCAGCTGCTGCGCGGCACCGGGTACGACCACAACTGGGTGCTGCGCGGCGACAGCGGCGGCCTCGCCGTGGCCGCCCGGGTCGAGGAGCCGGCCAGCGGCCGGGTGCTGACGGTGCACACCGACCAGCCCGGCATCCAGTTCTACACCGGCAACTTCCTCACCGGCGCGCTCGTCGGCACGGGCGGCCGGGCCTACCGGCAGGGTGACGCGTTCGCGCTGGAGACCCAGCACTTCCCGGACTCGCCCAACCAGCCGGAGTTCCCGTCCACGGTGCTGCGCCCGGGCGAGGTGTACCGGACGACGACGGTGTACGAGTTCGGGACCCTGTAAGAATCGGGTTCATGACGGAGCGCTTGTCGCGAGGTCCGGCCGGCAAGGTGAGGCCGGACCCTCGCTCGCCTGCATGCGAGGGTGCGGCATGACGGATACCCGCACCTCTTGGCTTGGGCGTACGGCATGGGGGCGCGGGGTGGAGACACCGCTGCGGCGGTTCCTGCGCACCGAGACCGGCAGTGCCGCGGTCCTGCTGGGCGCCGCCGTGGTCGCGCTGGTCTGGGTCAACGTGGACGGCGCGTCGTACGAGCGGGTCTGGGCCAGCCACCTGTCCGTCCGGCTCGGCGGCTGGAGCATCTCCCAGGAGCTGCGCGCCTGGGTCAACAGCGGCCTGATGACGTTCTTCTTCTTCGTGGTCGGGCTGGAGGCGCGCCGCGAGTTCGACATGGGAGAGCTGCGCGAGCGGCGCCGCCTGACCCTGCCGATGCTGGCCGGCGTGGGCGGCATGCTGGTACCGGTCGGGATCTTCCTGGCGTTCAACGGCGGCACCCCGGCCGCGCACGGCTGGGGTACCACGATGGCCAGCGACACCGCCTTCGGCCTGGGCATGCTCGCCCTGGTGGGGCCGCGCTTCCCGGACCGGCTGCGGGCGTTCCTGCTCACCGTGAGCGTGGTCGACGACCTGGTCTCGCTGATCGTGATCGCGGTCGGGTACAGCGAGCGGGTCGAGCTGACCGCGCTGCTGGCCGGCGCCGGAATCTTCGCGGTGCTGCTGGTGGCGCGCGCCCTGCGGATCCGCGCCGGTCTGGTGTACGGGCTGCTCGGCGCCGGCGCCTGGCTCGCGGTGCACCGCTCGGGCGTGGACCCGATCGTGGTCGGGCTGGCCATGGGCCTGCTGACCTACGCGTACCCGGCCGGCCGGGACGACCTGCAGCGCGCGTCCGACCTGTTCCGCTCGTTCCGCGAGCAGCCCACCCCGGAACTCGCCCGCACCGCCAGCCTCGGGCTGTCCTCGGCGATCTCGCCCAACGAGCGGCTCGCGCAGCTGTACCACCCGTGGACCAGCTACCTGATCGTGCCGCTGTTCGCGCTGGCCAACGCCGGCATCCAGATCAACGGCGGCTTCCTCGCCGGCGCGTTCACCTCACCCATCACCCTGGGCGTCCTGATCGGGTACGTGGTGGGCAAGCCGCTCGGCATCGCCGGTACCTCCTGGCTGGTCAGCCGGGCGTCGCGGGGCCGGCTGCGGCCACCGGTCGGCTGGGCGGCGGTCGGCGGCGCCGGGCAGATCCTGGGCATCGGCTTCACCGTGTCCCTGCTGATCGCCAGCCTCGCGTTCCGCGGGGAGGCGCTGCAACAGGCCAAGCTGGGTGTACTCAGCGCGGCACTGGTCTCCTCGGTGCTGACCTGGGTCGTGTTCAAGGTGACCGGGCGGCTGTCGCCGGTACGCCGGTTCCGGGCCCTGCTCGGTACCGACGAGGTACTGGTGGACCTGGCGGCGCCGGTGGACCCGGAGCGGGACCACGTGCGCGGCAACCCGGAGGCACTGGTCACCGTCGTCGAGTACGGCGACTTCGAGTGCCCGTACTGCGGGCAGGCCGAGCCGGTGGTACGCGAGTTGCTGGCCGGGCACGGCGAGGTGCGGTACGTCTGGCGGCACCTGCCGCTGCACGACGTACACCCGCACGCCCAGATGGCCGCGGAGGCGAGCGAGGCGGCGGCGGAGCAGGGCCTGTTCTGGGAGATGCACGACGCGCTGCTCGCGCACCAGGGCGACCTGACCGCGAAGGACCTGGTGCGCTACGCGGTGGAGCTGGGCCTGGACGGCGACCGCTTCCGCGAGCACCTGCGCGACCGGGCCGGCGCCAACCGGGTCGCCGAGGACGTCGAGTCGGCCGACCTGAGCGGCGTCTCCGGTACCCCCACGTTCTTCATCAACGGGCGGCGCTACTACGGCGCGTACGACATCGAGACGCTGACCGCGGAGGTACGGGCGGCCAAGGCGCGCGCCTTCATCGCGACCGCCCCGTGATCCCCGTCAGAGTCCGTACGTCTCCAGCAGGCGCAGCCAGACCTCGCTCACCGTGGGGAACGACGGCACCGCGTGCCAGAGCGTGCGCAGCGGTACCGCGCCGGCGACGGCCACGGTCGCCGAGTGCAGCAGCTCCTGCAGGTCCGGCCCGGTGAACGTGGCGCCAACCAGCACCTCCCGCGCGGTGTCCACGACGAGCGCGCCGGTACCCGAGATGCCCTCGCCGAGCACGGACGCCCCGGCCACGTCGCCGGTGCCGTAGCGCACCACCCGTACCGGCAGCCCGCGCTCCCGGGCCTGCGCCTCGGTGAGGCCGACGGCGCACACCTGCGGATCGGTGAAGGTCACCCGGGGTACCGCGTCCCGGCTGGACCGGTCCACCGCGTCCCGGCCCAGGATCACGTCGCCCGCGATCCGCGCCTGGTACTTGCCCATGTGCGTGAGCAGGGCCAGCCCGTTGCAGTCGCCGACCGCGTACAGCCAGCCGCCGGGTACGCCCGCCGCGCGCAGCCGCTCGTCCACCTCGACGTACCGGCCCGGAGCCAGGCCCACCGCATCCAGGCCCAGGTCGCCCGTTGCGGGGGAGCGGCCGACCGCGACGAGGATCTCGTCGGCCTCGATCTCCTGCCCGTTCGACAGGGTCGCGACCACCGGGCCGTCGCCGTTGCCGGTGCGGCGCGCTCTGGTCAACGAGACCCCGGTCAGGACCCGGATGCCCGCCGCCTCGAACGCCGCCTTCACCTCCTCGCCGGCGAACGGCTCCTCGCGGGACAGCAGCCCCGGTGCCGCCTCGACCACGGTCACCTCGGCGCTGCCGAGCCGGCGGAACGCCTGCGCCAGCTCCGCGCCGACCGCGCCGCCGCCGAGCACCAGCAGGCGCCGCGGTACGTCCTTCGCCCCGGTGGCGGTGCGGTTGTCCCACGGCCGGCACTCGCGCAGCCCGTCCACCGGCGGTACCGCCGCCCGGGTACCGGTCGCGAGCACCACCGCCGTACCGGCGCGCAGTTCCCGGCCACCGTCCACCGCGACGAGCCGCTCGCCGGCCAGCCGCCCGGTACCGCGTACCAGTGTGATGCCCCGGTCGTGCAGCCACGGCAGCTGGCCGTCGTCGTGCCAGGAGCCGACCATGTAGTCGCGCCGCGCCAGCGCGGCGGCGACGTCGAGCCGGCCGGTAACCGCGGCGGCCGCACCCGGCACCCGCCGCGCCGCGGCCAGCACCCCGCCCGGGCGGATCAGCGTCTTGCTCGGGACGCAGCCCCAGTAGGAGCACTCCCCGCCAACGAGTTCCCGCTCCACGATCGCGACCGACAGACCGCCCTCCGCGCACCGGCCCGCCGCGACCTCCCCGGCCGGCCCGGCACCGATCACGATGACGTCGAATTCCTCCACCGTGCCATGCTCGCACGACGGGGACTGGTGCGCCGGCTCGCACGATCGTGGCTCGTGCGCCGCGGGAGCCGGGTGACCATGGCAGTGGACCCGGCTCCCCCTCGGAGCGGCAGCGTCCCTAAGCTTACGAAAGACGCGCCAACGTCTCCGATCGTCCACCCGCCCGAGCGCTAGCGCAAGTGCATGAGCGCGAATGCCACGATCGACCTACCGGAGGTTTGCCCATGGCGGTCGGTTCCCCGCCGACCGTACGCCGCCGCCAACTCGGCCGCGAGCTGCGCCGGCTGCGCGAGGATGCCGGGCTGCTCGCCGAGGCGCTGGCCGAGCGGCTGCACTGCTCGCCGTCCCGCGTCTCCCGGATCGAGACCGCGCGGATCAGGATCGGTCCGGGTACGGTCCACGAGATCCTCGACGCGCTCGGCGTGCACGGGGACGAACGGGCCCGGCTGGTGGCGCTGGCCCGCGAGGCCGAGGAGCCCGGCTGGTGGCAGGCGTACACCGACGCGCTGCCGCTGCCGTACGCCACGTACATTTCACTGGAATCCGAGGCCGTCTCGCTCAAGGCTTTCGAACCCACGCTGGTGTACGGCCTCCTGCAGACGCGCGAGTACGCCCGTGCCGTGATCGAGCCCGGGGCGCGGCACCAGCAGCCGTCCGAGGTGGCCGCCCGGATCGAGGCGCGGCTCGCGCGGCAACGGGTGCTCACCAAGCCGGATCCGGTGCGGCTGCACGTGGTACTGGACGAGGCGGTGCTGCACCACGCGGTCGGTGGACACGAGGTGCTGCGCGCGCAGTTGCAGCGGCTGGTCGAGCTGGCCCGGCGGCCCAACGTGACGATCCAGGTGCTGCCGTTCGAGAAGTCGAGCGCGCTCGTGTTCTTTCCCGGTCCCGTCGTCATCATGGGCTTCCCCGACCCGGACGCGCCGCCGGTGATGTACCTGGAGAGCGTCGCGACCGACCTGTACGTGGAGCGGCCGGAGACGGTACAGGCGCACCTGGATCTGTACGACCGGCTGGTCGAGCAGGCCCTCAGTCCTTCACGTTCGATTCGTAAGATTCAGTCGCTCCTCACGGGGATATGACGGCGCACGCGGGTGTTGTATCGTCGCGCGGTGACCGGTTTCCATAATGCGCCCACCGGCCCCCTCATCTGGTGGAAGAGTTCCCGCAGCGCCCAGAACGGTTGCTGCGTCGAGGTAGCAAGGCACCCGGACGGTGGCGTCGCGGTACGCGACAGCATGGCTGCAGCCGGTGACGTACTGTGTTTCGCGCCGCTTGCCTGGTCGGATTTTGTCGCGGCCGTGAAGGCTGACGAGTTCCGCTGAGGTTTCATGTTCGTGAAGCCGCTGGTCCACTGTGGACCAGCGGCTTCACGCTGTCACGGCGGCGCGCGCCTGTGTCGGCCGGCCGCTTGGTGGACACCAAACGTGCATGCGTTCCTCGCCAATCTGAGGGACTTTGTCGCGCTGTAGAATGCTCCGTGGTCTCGTGGGGCCGAGGCGCGCGATTGTCCGAGGCTCGGCGCCGTCCCAGATGATGCGCTGGTACGGTTTCGCCGCTTGCTCCGTCGCCGGGTCCGAGTGGTCGCGCCGAGGTCCCCGGTGATCCCAAAAGAATCCGGTCCCAATCCTCCCGGCGTCCACAATGGACGTTGAGTGCGAGGCGGGCCGGCGGTAGAATCAGAACATGTGTACGAGCGGCGCGGGTGGGCTGGTTGACCGGCTGCGCACCGACTTCGCGGAGCTTGTCGCGCTCGATCCGACCGCACTGTCCGATGTGGAGCTGCTGGACATGGTCGCGGCCGTGGCGCCGGTGGTGTGCCAGGCTCGAGCCGCGCAGACGGGGCTGATCGGGGTAGCGCACCGGCGCGGCGCGGTCGCGCTGGACGGCTCGGTGTCCACTGTGGCCTGGCTGCGCAACCGGCTCCACCTGGGTGACGCGCCCACACAGGTACGCGTCGCCACCGCGCTGGAAGGGCTGCCACACCTGGCGGAGGCGTACCGGCGCGGCGACATCTCGTACGCGCACGCCGCCCTGGTCACCGAGGTGGCTCGGGACATCGCGCCCGAGGTGCTCGCCGCCGGAGCGGACAAGCTGCTCGCCGAGCAGGCCGCCACCTTGCCGCCCGGCGCGGCACGACGCGCGGCGATCAGGGTACGGGACCACTTCGATCCTGAGGCCGCCGAGCGGCGTACCGCCCGGTTGTACCGGGAGCGGTGGTTGAGCGTGGCGGAGACCTTCGGCGGTGCGGTGTCGATCCAGGGAGTGCTCGACCCCGATGGCGGGCGGCTGCTGCAGGCGACGCTGGCCGCGCTGACGCCACCCGCGAACGCGGACGACTCGCGGTCGCCGGGTGCGCGGCGAGCCGACGCGCTGGTACAGGCTTGCCGGCAGGCGGCTGACGCCGCACCGACGGCGGGCGGGGAGAAGCCGCACGTCTCGGTGATCGTGGACTGGCCGACGCTGCGGGATCAGGTCACCGCCGGTCCGCACGCCGGGGCGGTGCTGGACAATGGCGTGCCGGTCAACCCGAGCACCGCCCGGCGGCTGGCGTGCGACGCCACGCTCATCCCCGCGCTGCTGGGGGCGGCGGGTGAGCCGCTGGACATCGGCCGGGCCAGCCGGGTCGTACCGTCCGCGCTGCGGCGGGCGCTGGTGCTCCGCGACGGCGGCTGCCGGTTCCCGCCGTGCGATCGCTGTCCAGAGTGGACGGATGCGCACCACCTGATCCACTGGGCGGCGGGCGGGCCGACCTGCCTGGATAACCTCGTCTTGCTGTGCCGTGCGCACCATACGGCGGTCCACGAGGGCGGCTGGAGCATCCGGCTCGACCCGGTGACCAATGTCGTCACCGCCCGCCACCGCACCGGCCGCCAGCACGCCAGCCTGCCGCGCGGGTTTCCCGCGGCCGCATAAACAGGTGCGAGAGCGGCGCGTGGTGCGTGACGATGTGGTGCATGCTGGTCGATCATTTTCCGCTGGTGGGGTTGCGGCTGTTGACGCCGCGGCTGGAGTTGCGGCTGCCGTCGGCCGAGGAACTGGCCGAACTCGCCGACCTGGCCGCCGGCGGGATCCACGACCCGGACGCGTCGCCGTTCCTGGTGCGGTGGACCGACGCGCCGCCGGCCGAGGCCGCGCGCAGCGTGGTGCAGTACTTCTGGCGGCAACTGGGGGCGTGGACGCCGCAGGACTGGTCGCTCAACCTCAGCGTGTTCCTCGACGGCGTCGTTGTCGGGCAGCAGGGCATCGAGGCGCGCGACCTGGCCGTCACCCGCCAGGTGAGTACCGGCTCGTGGCTGGGGCGGCGGTACCAGGGGAAGGGTATCGGCACCGAGATGCGCGCGGCCGTACTGGACCTGGCCTTCACCGGGCTGGGCGCGGACGAGGCGCTGTCCGGTGCGATGGCGCACAATGTGGCTTCGCTCCGCGTGTCGCGCAAGCTGGGTTACGAACCGGACGGGCACCAGCGTCACGCGCTGGGCGGGGAACTGGCCCTGGAGTACCGGCTGTGCCTGACCCGGGAGGCGTGGGAGCGGCACCGCACGGTACCCGTCGAGATCGAGGGTCTCGCGTCGTGCCTGCCGTTGCTGGGGGTCGCCCAGGAATCAGTCGGTGCCGACTAGCTCGCGCAGGCGGGCGAGCAGGTCGCCGCGGCTGGCGCAGTCCAGGCGCTGGCGGATCCGGGCCACGTGGTGCTCCACCGTCTTGGGCGAGATGAACAGGCGGTCGCCGATCTGGCGGTAGGTCAGGCCGGCGACCACCAGGGCGGCGACCTCGCGCTCGCGGCCGCTGAGCCGGGCGCGTTCGGGTACCGGGCGGATGGCGGGAGTGACGCGGCCGGTGGCCGGGCGGCCTTGCAGTTGGCGGGCGCGGTCGAGCAGGGCCACCATCGCCTTGCGGTCCCGGGTGTGGATCGCGGCCTGGGCGGCCAGCCGGGCGCCGTCCCAGCACAGGCCGGC
>DATEJJ010001180.1:0-8205 GCA_035278125.1 Rugosimonospora sp. | reverse complement strand
ACACGCGGCCGGCACCGGCGACCGCCGCGGCCCTGGATCCCACCCACGGCTCGTGGCAGACGGTACTGGCCGGCGCCGACCTCCGCGAAGGTGGTGTGGCCCGGTTCGACACCGGCACCGTGTCCGGATTCCTGACCCGCGCCAACGGCACCGTCACCGCCCGCTCCGGCGTCTGCACCCACCAGGGCTGCCGCCTCAACCTCGACCAGCAGCGGCTGGCCTGCCCCTGCCACCGCACGTTCTTCCGCCTCGACGGCACCGTCATCACCTCGCAGCTGCCCACCCCGCCGGCCCGGTTGCCGGCCATCCACGTGCGTGAGCAGGACAACCACATTCAGGTATTCCTGCCCACCTGACCGCGCCGGCATCGCACCGCTCAGGATGCCGTCGAGAGTGCGGCGCGGCGAAGCTGGCGGGGTGACCGGTACCGGCGGCGGTCGGTGATGACGATGGTGGCGAGCATGCCGGCGGCCAGGCAGGCGACCAGCTGGGTCAGGCCGGCGACGAGCCCCGGGCTGCCCGTCGCGGCGGCGCGCAGGGCGAGCACGGCGCCGTAGGTCGGTAGGTAGGTGGTGAGGGTGTACAGCGGCCCGGGCAGGGTGGACAGGATGCCGGTGGCCGCGGTGACCAGGAGGACGGTGAGGGATACGTGCCGTCCGTTGCGGCCGAGGAGGGCGAGGGCGGACTGGTTGAGGGCGGTGAACGACCACGCGGCGATCAGGGTGACCAGACCGAAGGCGAGTGCTCGGGCGAGGGTGAGGTGGAGGGCGGGTACGGCGATGGTGGTGGTGATGAGGGCGGCGATGGTGGCGACCGCGGCGCCGGGTAGGGCGGCACGCAGGATGATACGCCAGGTGGGCGCGCGGGCGGTCAGGACGGTCCCGGGTACGGCGCGGGTGTAGACGTAGGTGGCGAGCGCCAGCGTCCACAGCGCGAGGACGGCAACCAGCGGGATGGCCAGGGCGCTGGCCGGGGTGGTGTGTCCCGTGGTACCGATGGGTTGCGCGGCGACGGACTTGAGGTGGGCCCGTTCCGCGGCCGTGTAGTGGGGGATCTGGTTGCGCCCGTTGGCCATCTGGTCGGCCATCTGCTGGAGGCCGTTGTCGACCTGGCCGATGCCGGTGTGGAGTTGACGGGTTCCGGCCGCCAGCCGGTGCGCGCCGGCGTCGGCGGCACGCATGCCGGTGTCGAGTTTCCGGGCGCCGGTGGCCGCGCGGGAGATCCCGTCGACGAGTGCGGGCATGGCGGCGGCGAATCGCGCGTTGCCGTTGGCCACCTGCCGGGCGCCGGACGCGAGCAGGCTCACCGCGTCGCGGAGCCGGATGACCGCGGCCCGTACCGTGGCCTTGAAACTGTCTATTGTGGACGCCTGCTGGGTGAGTTCGCCGGCCGCCACGGTGAGCAGGTGGCAGAACTGCGCGCTGCCACCCTGGCTGGTGCACCGGCTGGCGAGGTCCGTGAGCCTGGCGGCGGCCTCGGTGGCCGAGGGCAGCGCGCCGATGATGGCCAGGACGCGGTTGGCGAGCGGGACCACCTGCGCGGCGAGTTGTTCGTTGCCGGCTGCCACCTGTGCGGCGCCGGCGGCCAGCTGGCGGGTCAGGGCGGGCAGGCCGGCGGTGTCGTGTTGGGCCTTGGCCAGGCCGGCGGCGAGCTGACCGGAGCCGGCGGCGAGCTGTGCGGTACCGGCGGCGAGTTGGTCGGCGCCGCCGGCCAGCTGGCCGGAGCCCGCGTCGAGCTGCGCGGTGCCGTCGGCGAGCCGGCGGACGCCGTCGGCGGCCTGGGCGAGCTGGTCGTGGATGGTGGTGAAGCCGATGTACGTCTTGTCCAGGTAGGTTTCCACGATCTGCGTGTTGAGCGCCTGCTCGGTCGTGCGGGCGGTCTGCGCGGCGCGCGCCGGGTCGACCACGCCGCGGGCGATGGAGGTCTGCACCCGCAGCATGGCACGGGTCGCGTCCAGCGGGGGAGCGGTGCCGGTGGAGGTGGCGCGGGCGGAGAAGTCCGGTGGGATGGTGACCACGGCGGTGTAGTGGCCGTCGGCGAGCCCGGCGCGGGCGTCGCGCGCGTCGGTGAGTACCCACGTGTAGGCGGAATCGGCGCTGTGGGTGAGGTTGGCGGACAGGACGCGCCCCAACGGGATGATCTGGCCGCGGACCGTCACGGGTCGGTCGTTGTTGACCACGGCGGCGGTGGCGGTGCCGTGGTTGCCGTCGGGCGTGGTGAAGGCCCAGGTGAGCACGCCCATGACCAGGAGCGGTACCACGATGATCGCGGCCCAGACACCCCAGCGGGTACGGCCACGGGTCAGCGAGCGGACGGCGCGGGCGAACGATGTGACCATCAGGAAACCTCGACGGGTACTCGGGTGAGGGGCAGCAGGTGCGCGTCGTCGGGCAGCAGGTCGCCGATGCGGTCGGGGTCGTGGCACGTCAGCACGACCGTGACCGGTTGCCCGTCGCGGGTGGTGCGGCTGGTGAACAGATCGCGCAGGGTGTCGCGGATGGGGGTGGCCAGCACGAGGTCCACGTCGTCGATGAGGACCAGCGTGATGTTGTCGGCCAGCGCGCGGGCCAGCACGGGTACCGGGTCGGGGGTCTGCCGGCAGCCAATGACCTCGACCCTTCTGCGTACGGCGTGGGTGTGCTGGGGCAGCACCCGGCCGAGCACCTTGAGGTCGCCGCCGAACCGGGTGACCCGCCCGGCCAGGGTGAGCAGCAGGGCGCTCCGACCGGCCGGGCCGCCGCCGTGTACCACCAGGACGTCGCCGGGCGGCAGGTGGATGCCGATACCGTCGTAGAGGCATTGGCCGAAGTCGTCTTCGAGGCACAGGTCGCGGGCGCTGACCGCCTCCGCGCGGCCGGGTGGCCAGTCGGCCAGGCGCAGCTCCTGGACCAGCGCGCCGCCTTCGGCGTCGAAGATCGGCAGGGCCCGGTCCAGGAACCGGGGCAGGCGCCATGCCCGGCGGCCGAGCAGTGCGAGCACGGCCGGTACCAGCGTCATGCGCACCAGGAAGGCGTCCACGAACACGCCGACCGCGAGGCTGAACGCGATCTGCTTGATGCTGGTGCTGCCCTGCGGGACGAACGCGGCGAACACGCCGAACATGATGACCGCGGCCGCGGTCACCACCCGGGAGGCGGACACGAACCCGGACGTGACCGCTTCCCGCGGCTGACCATTGTGGACATAGTGCTCCCGGATGCGGGAGACCAGGAATATCTCGTAGTCCATGGCCAGTCCAAAGAGGACACCCATGAGGATGATGGGCAGGAAGCTGATGACGTTGCCGGTATGGGTGATGTGCAGCAGCCCCGCCCCGTGCCCCTGGACGAACACGTACGAGGTGGCGCCGAACGCCGCGCCCACGGACAGCAGGAAGCCGGCGGCGGCCTTGACGGGTACCCAGATCGACCGCATCACCATGGCCAGCAGCACCAGGGACAGCCCGACGACGAGGATGCCGAACGGCAGCAGGGCGCTGCGCAGGTGGGCCGACACGTCGATACCGACGGCGGTGAGCCCGGTGACGGCGGTGGTGGTGCCGTACGCCTGCTGGAAATGCCGTTGCTTGGCGCGCAGGGCGGTGACGAGCTTCTCGGTCTGCGGCGAGTCCGGGGCGGTCGTCGGGATGACCTGAATGATCGCGGTGTCCGCGCCGGGGTCCGGGGTGGCCAGGGGCACCGCCGCCACGTCGGGCATGGCGCGGATTTCCGCGGCGAGCCTGCCGACCAGGCCGAGTGGATCGGTGCTGGTGATGATGTCCGCGGTCACCAGCAGCGGGCCGTTGTAGCCGGGTCCGAAGTGCTGGGCGATCAGATCGTAGGTCTGGCGGGCCTGGCTGGCCGGTGCCTCGGCGCTGTTGTCCGGCAGCGCCAGGCGCAGGTGCAGCGCCGGCACGGCACACACGCCCAGTCCGGCGACGACCAGGGTCACGGTCAGCACGGGCACCTTCGCGACCGCGTGGACCCACCAGCGCCCGAACGACGGCATCGCCACCCTGGGGAAGGCGCGGCGCAGCCGGCCGGGCCGCGGTCGCAACCGGTCCCCGGCAATCGACAGGAGCGCGGGCACGAGTGTGACGGCGACGCATACGGCGACGGCGACCGCCAGTGCGGCCGCCGCGCCCATGATGGTGAGGAACGGTATGCCGGCCACGGCCAGGCCGAGCAGCGCGATCATCACGGTCAGCCCGGCGAACAGGACCGCCGAGCCGGCGGTGGCGGTGGTGCGTGCGATCGACTCCTCCACGCCCAGCCCCTCCGCAAGCTGGTCGCGGTGGCGGGACAGCAGGAACAGGGCGTAGTCGATGCCCACGGCGAGGCCGATCATCACCGCCAGCATCGGCGCGGTCGAGGAGATGGGCCTCACCGTGGTCACCAGGAAGATCAGGCTCACCGACACCCCGACGCCGAGCACCGCGGTCAGCAGCGGCATCAGCGCGGCGATCAGCGACCGGAACATCAGCAGCAGGACCACCAGCGCGATGAGTAGACCGGCGCCCTCGGTCAGGCCGAATCGGGGTACCCGGTCGGCGAACGCGTCCCCACCCAGGTACACCCTCGCGCCCGGACCGGCGGTGGCGGCCAGGTCAGTGGCTACCCGCGACAGTCCGGTCCTGGCCTCCGCGCCGGCGGCCGCGGAGCCCGCGGACAGGACGACGTTGACGAGGACCGCGCGCCCGTCGCGGGACACCATCGCCGAGACGTTCTCACCGAACGGATCCATCACCCCGGCGACCTGAGGCATGTGCTGGATCCGGGTTACCGCGGCGGCAACCGCGGCCCGCACCTCGGGCGTGTCGGCGCGCCGCCCTGGCGGCACGAGCAGCACCAGTTGCGCGGGGACGCCGGAAACCTGCGGGAAGACGTGGTCCAGGTGGTCAAGCGCGGCCTGGGACTGGGAACCGGGGATGGCGAAGGCGTCGTCGGTGCCCTGCTGGAACAGCACGCACGCACCGCCGATGCCCCCCAACACCAGCAGCCACAGCAGCACGACCAGCACTCGCCGCCGGGCTGCGCGGCGCCCCAGCCGGTACAGGAAAGACGACACGGTCAGCCCCCCGCTTACGATACGACCATACGGACGACGTATGGTCGGATCATACACGCGGACGTCAGATGTTCAAACGTTTGGCCGGGTCAGCCGGCTGCGGACCGCCGTCGGGCGCTGCTCTTGCGGGGGGTACGGACGATGCCGGGCGCGACCCAACGGCGGAGGAAGTCGCGGAGCCGCTCGGGGTCGTCTGACCGCGGTCCGGGGTCGATGACCAGGGACTGCACGATGCGCAGCGTGAACTCGACGAGGCTGTCCAGTTCCGCGTCGTCGTAGCCGAGAGCGTCCCAGCGGACCGCCGTCCGGGTCAGCATCATGCGGGTGAAGGCGAACGCCTCCGGCGATGTCAGGCGCCGGGCGAACACCTCGGACCGTCCGGTGGCGAGCAACAGGCCCAGGTGGCGCTCCGTGGGCACGTGTTCGAGGGTGTACGCGATCGCCTCGACGATGCACTCGTCCGGCTCGGTGATCTGTCCGACGTGGACGGCGAGGCGGTCCAGGTAGTCCTCGGCGCCGGCTGCGGCCACGGCCGTGAGGAGTTCTTCGGTGTTGGCGAAGTACCGGTACACGGTCTGCCGGGTCACGCCGAGCTCCGATGCCACGTCGGACAGCCCGGTCTTGTGTGGCCCGTAGCGGTCCACGCAGCGCATCGCCGCGTCGACGATCCGCTCCCGGGCTTCGGTGTCGCTGTGCGGCGGCGATCCGGCCCAGCCATGACGTCGCATGTTCGTGAGCATACTGCGCAGCGGAGTGAGTATGGACGCCCAGTCCTCTCGCGTATGGTCGTCGCATACACATAATGGATGTTCGTATGGTCTGATTCGCGGAGGGGAGTCCGCCATGAACCGATCGCGCCTGGTCCGGATACTCGCTGCGACGGGTGCCGCCATCCTCGTGCTGGGCGGTGCGGCGGTGCGATTCGTCATCACGCCGGCGCTGCTGGAGCTGCCCGCCAACCTGGACACCACGGTCCGGCTCTCGGGCACCGCGAGCATGCTGGACCAGGCAGCCATCCGCTCGGGTGACCTGGCTGGCGCGATCCGCTCCGACGTACCGGTCACGGTGATGAACCGGGTCCACGTCCAGGCTGCGACGGGCGATTCGGCGATCGTCACCAGCGAGTCCACTGTGGTCGGTGCCGACGACGCGCCGCTCCAGTCGGCGACGCACACCTGGGCGGTCAACCGCAGGACCCTCTATCCCGCACCCGTGCCGCCCGGTAGCGGGGCCGAGCCCCACGACGGCCTGGTCGTCGGCTTCCCGCTCCCGCCGCAACCCCACGACTATCCGTGGTGGGACCCGTCGACGCAGACCACCACGACCGCCCGCTACCGCGACACCGAGGCGTACCACGGGCGGGAGTGCTACGTCTACCAGGTCGACGCGAGCGGACCCGTCAAGGATCCCACCATCGTCGCGTCCATACCGGCCCGGCCCGTGCTCGGTCTGGTCGCCACCAGCGCGACCACGTTCTGGGTCGACACCGCGACGTCCTATGTACTCAAGGTGGACCAGTCCACCCGGGTGACCGTCTCCCTCGGCGGTTTCGCGCTACCGGTAACGGTCTTCGCCCTCAGCGCCCAGTACACGCCGGAGTCGGCCGACACCATGCTGCGCGGTGCGCAGACTGCGGGGCACGAACTTGACCTCCTGCAGACGATCCTGCCCGCCACGCTGCTGGGCGCCGGAGTCATCGCCGTGGCCATCGCCATCCGGCTGCCCCGACGACGGTCACGCTGACTGTCCGTCCGGTGTGGACAGACGGCTGTGGGCCGGCGCGGTGCGCCGGCCCGCGACCGGGTAGCGGTACGGAATTCCCGGCTCAGGGGGTGGCCTGCCAGTTCCAGGTCTGGTCGCCGCTGGCGGCGGCGCTACCTCCGGTGGTCCACTGGTTGCTCAGCCATACCGCACCCGTGGCGGCGGTGAGGCTGGCCGCGGGGTCCGGGGTGGCGCCGCCGTAGTCGCCCCAGCGGCAGGGGCTGCAGGAGAAGTTCCGGTCGCTGGTGGTCGACTGTTTGATCAGCACCAACCCTGAGGTGGCCGCGGCGCCGATCTTCGAGACCATCTGGATGGCCGGGAACGTGCTGCCGGATGTCGTGCTGAAGCCCAGCACCATGGCCGTACCGTGCGCGCAGGTCGCGGCGGTGCAGGTGCGGTCGGGAGAGATACCCGAGTTCAGCAGGTCCAGCGAATTGCTGCTGACCGACCCGGACTGGGCCAGCGCGCCGGTGGCGGTGTTGACCTCGTACCAGTTGATCTGGCTGCCGGCGCCGCCGGCCACGGTGTGGCTGACCCACAGCGCGGTGGCCCCGACCGTGGGGTCGAAGCCGGACACCGCATGCGTGATCCGTCCGTCCAGTGTGTCCAGTGTCCGCGTACTCGACCGTTGCGGCGCGGCCGGTGGGCTCTGGTACGAGCCGACGGTGATCGAGTTGGGTGCGGAGAAGGCGGGTACGCCGCCGTTGTCGGTCACCGTGAACACCGTGAGCTTGGTACCCGTGCCGCACACCGGTGGGCATTCGATGTCGGACATGCCCAGCACGTACCCCGTGGTCGCGGGGTCGGTCTGGATGACCGGGACCGGGGTGAACGCCTGGCTACCGTCGTTGTTGACCAGACCGGTGACCTTGCCGGAGGTGAACGTGCTGGCGGCCGGGCAGGTGGACACGCCCTGGCCCTGCGGTTTGGAGATCCACAGCACGTCGGACGAGGTGGACTGCTGGCTGCTGGACGACGGGTAGAAGTTCACGCCGATCATCAGGAAGTTCTTGGTCTGCCCGAGCTTCGGGTAGTCGGGGAAGCTCGTCGTCGGGTACCCGAAACTGGTCTGGTAGCGGCAGAAGCTGCCCGGGATGGCCGTCGGGTTGCTGTCTGTGCTGAACCCCCAGTCCATCGTGGCGTTGGCCGTGTTCCAGATGTTGTAGTAGAAGCGTTGGGTGTCGGGGTCCCACAGCACCATCGGGTCGCTGCCGTTGGCGTTGCCGGTCAGCACGCTGAAGTCCGCGTTGGCGACCTGTGTCCCGGTGCGGGTGTAGATCGCCAACCGGGTGTTCACGGTCTCGACGTAGCTGTTGGGTCCGATGGCGCCGTTGGGGTCGGGCGGCGTCAGGCTGCCCTGCGAGGTGCCCTGCCAGCTCGGCCCGGTCACCGGGGCCA
>DATEJJ010001179.1:0-3086 GCA_035278125.1 Rugosimonospora sp. | reverse complement strand
CAGCTTCGAGGACGCCACGGGTACCCACCTGGCCGCCTGCGACCGCGCGCTGCGGCTGGCCGGCTCGGGTGCGGACGCGGCCGCCGGGGCGCCCGCGCTCTGACCCGCTACCGTACCGGCCGGCGGGCACCCCGCACGTGGATCCGCAGCACGCTGATCGCCGCCGGGATCACGGCGATGGTGGCGATGGCGTGCAGCGGTCCCCACACCGGACTCGTCGATGCGAGGGCGGCCGTGGCCGCGACGAGTTGCAGTGCCGCCAGCACCATGGTGAACAGGTGCTGGCGGCGCAGCCGGCCCAGCGCACCCCGCTCCGCCCGCAGCGCGAGTACCGGCCAGCGCACCATCCGGCCCACGCCGGGCGGGAGGCGGCGGTACCCGTACCCGATGACGGTCATGCTGGCGGCGGCGACCAGCACCGCCAGCGCGGGCCGGCTGGGCGCGGGCAGTGGCGCGGCCCCGGCGATCCGCGCGGCCAGGTAGATGCCGGACGTGACCGCCTGCAGGTTGATCAGCCAGATGGTGGCGGCGGCCTGCGAGTTGCGCGCGTAGAGCGGGTCGGTGGGGTTGGCGGCCAGCGCGCTGGCGAACTGGCCGGCGGCCGCGGTGGCGCGGCCCCGCCGCACGTCGAGCACGGCGAGGTTGTTGCGCGCCACCGCGTGGTCCGGCTGGTCGGCCAGCACGCCCTGGTAGTACGCGCGCGCCTCGCGCAGGTTGCCCAGGGCCATGGCCACCCGCCCGGCGGTCACCCGCACGTCCGCGCTGTGCGGGGCCAGCTTCAGCGCCTGCTGCACCGCCTGGTGCGCGGCCAGGCCCGACTCGATGTCGCCGCAGGACAGCTTCGCCTCGGCCAGCACCACATACGGCTGCCAGGAGCGCGGGTTGAGCCGCACCGCCTCCCCCGCCGCAGCCACCGCACCGGACGGCCGGCCCAGCTCGCGCAGGGCAGAGGAGCGCAGCCGGTGCGCCCACTCGTCCTCACCGTCCAGCGCGCAGGCGCGCTCCGCCTCCGCGAGCATCCCGCGGAAATCCCCGGACGCCTGGTGGCAGCGGGACATCAGGCACGCGGCACGCGCCGATCCGGGCTCGCGCGCGATGACCGCGGCCAGCATCGCCCGCGCCTCCGGCACCCGGCCCACCTCCAGCAGCGCCGTGGCGCGCCGCAGGTCCTCGTCGCCCATCAGCCCAGGCGCCGCCGCTTGAGGTACCGGTCCAGCTCGTCGTAGCTGCCGTCCTGGTTGCCGAACTGCGCCACGTTGCGCGCCGAGGTCAGCCACGGGCCGGTCGACGGGCGCACCTCGCGGACCGCCGCCTCCAGGTCGCGCTGCTCGATCATCCGTACCTCGCCGGACGCCAGCACCTCCTGGATCGCCTTCTCCGCCGCGGTTTCGCACACGTGCGCCAGGTCCGCGCCGGAGAACATCTCGGTGGCCGCCGCGAGCCGGCCCAGGTCGACGTTGGCGATCGGCCGCTCACGCAGGTGGTACTCCAGGATCGCGGCGCGCGCCGGCGCGTCCGGCGGCGCCACGAACAGCATCCGGTCGAGCCGGCCCGGCCGCCGCAGCGCCGGATCCACATCCCACGGCGCGTTCGTCGCGGCCAGTAGGAACACCCCCTCGTTGGCGCTGTCCACCCCGTCCATCTCGGCCAGCAGCTGGTTTCCGGTGGTACGCATCGCGGACGAGCTGAGCTGGCTGCGCTTGTGCCCCAGCGCGTCGATCTCGTCCAGGAACAGTACGCACGGCGCGCTGCGCCGGGCGGTCTCGAATATCTCGTGCAGGTTCCGTTCGGAGCTGCCGATCCACATGTCCAGCACGTCCACAATGGACACAACAACGAACCCGGCGCCCATCTCGCCGGCCACCGCCCGGGCCAGGAACGTCTTCCCGCACCCCGGCGGACCGTACAGCAGCAGGCCGCCGCGCAGGCTCTTGCCGTACATCGCGCGCAGCTGGGGATTGCGCATGGGCGCGAGGAACGCGGCCTCCAGCCGGGACTTGACCTCGCGCATCCCGCCCACGTCGGCGAGGCGCACGCCGGACGCCTCGACCTCGACGATGCCGTCGCCATCGCCGGTCACCGGCTCGGGCTCGTCGCCGGCGACGGCGAACCGGGGCGGGATGACGTCGCTCAGCTCGGCCTCCATGGCCTGCCAGTCGATCCCGCCGCCCTCGTCCTTCTTCTCCTTCGTCGGCGCCGCCGGGGTGATCGCCCGGGTCATGATGGCTCGTGCCGTTTCGTCCGCTGGGTCGACGGCGAGGGCCTGGGCGGCGTGCGTGATGGCCTCCTCCTGGCGCCCGGCGGCCAGCAACAGCTCTGCCAGGTGTACCCGCAGCACGGTGTCCCGGGGCCGGTCCGCCACGGCGGCCAGCAGGCTGTCGATCAACGAGCTCATGCTCGGAGACTATTTCGCCGGGCGACGCTCCGCCATCCCGGTTCGCTACCGATCCGGCAACTGGCCCGCGCCGCGCCGGCCCGGCGTCGCCGTGGCACCGCCCGGGTACGCGGGCGCCGGCAAGGTCGGAGTCTGCCGGCGGATCGTCAAGCACAGTGCGCGATATGCCGGCGGGATCCGATCTTCAACCGCCAAGGGCGTGCCCGGCCCGTGAGTGTCCGATGTGGAGCATGGCAGGCTCGATACCGTAACCGTGTCTGTGCTGCGGGCATACGTCGAGGCCCTCCCCCTCGCCCCTTTACGGCTGGAGTAGGATACCTACCTATGGGCGGGGACCGACGCCGGTGAGAGCCGGAGCACAGGCCCTCAAGGGCCACCTCGACGCGCTGCTGCTCGCGACCCTGGAGGAGGGGCCGCGGCACGGGTACGCCATCAAGGAGGCACTGCGCGACGGCAGCGGCGGGAAGTTCGACCTGCCCACCGGTACCGTCTACCCGGCCCTGCACCGGCTGGAGGCGGCCGGTCTCATCAGCGGCTCCTGGTCGATCGCGGACGGCCGGCGGCGCCGCGGCTACCGGCTCACCCCGGCCGGCCGGCGCCGGCTCGCCCGGGACCGGGCCACCTGGCGGGAGTTCGCCAGCGCCGTCACCACCCTGCTGGAGGGGGACGCGCCGTGGCCGACCACCCCCTG
>DATEJJ010001178.1:0-13945 GCA_035278125.1 Rugosimonospora sp. | reverse complement strand
CGTCGCCGCGGCGACCGCCCTCGTCGTCTTCCTGGTAGTCGGGTTCCCCGGCCTCCGCGCGGCCACCGGGCCGGCCGTGGTGGCCATCCGCAGCGCGGTCAGCGGCGACGTGTCGGTGGACCCGACCGCGCCGGTACGCGTGACGTTCACCCAGCCGGTCGACCACCAGGCGACGCAGGCCGCGGTGACCTTCAGCCCGTACGCGAGCGTCACGCCCAACTGGGACGGCGACACGCTCGTGCTCACCCCGCAGCACGGCGGCCTCTCGCCCAACACCGGGTACCTGCTGACCGTGAACCGCGGTGTCGCCCGTACCAGCAACGGGGCGGCGCTGTCCACGGACCTGCACCTGGCCTTCGGCACCGCACCCGTCCCCGGCGTCGGCCCGGGTCCGACCACACCCGCCGACCTGCACCGCAAGGTGATCGCGAACGCCGCCAGCAACTCCGAGGCGATCGTGGCCCGGGACGGCTCGCTGCTGCTCACCGACGCCACGGCCAGCCCCGCCACCGGCGGCAAGAGCGGCCTGCTGCGGGTCACCGACCACGGCGTCGAGGCCCTGAACGCCGCCGCCTCGGCGATCTGCGTGTCCCGCTCCGGCGACTCGGTCGCGTACCTGCTGGGCAGCTCCGAGATCATCTTCGCCAACGGCACCGGTGGCCGGCTGAACGACCGGCACCTGACCGTGGACGCCAACTCGCCGCTCGGCTGGATCAATGACGATCTGGTGACGTACGTCAGCCACGGCAAGCTGATGGCGGCGCCGCGGGACGGCAGTGCCCTGCGTGACCTGAACGTCACGGTCAACTCCCCCGCGGACCTGGTGATCGCGCCCGGCGGCAGCTACGCGTACGTGCCCGGCGCGGGCGTCATCACGATCAGCGGCAACCTCAAGGCGAGCAAGGCGCGCCCGCTGCGCGGCATCATCGGCTCCCCCGCGTTCAGCGGAGACGGCGCCACCGTGGTCTGGATCGACAACTCCACCGGCAAGCCGCGGCTGGACCTCGCGCCGTCCGCCGGTGGCCCGATCTTCAGCAGCACGCCGGACGGCTGGGTCGCCGGCGACACGTTCACCGAGCTGTCGGTCTCGCCGGACGGCTCGCACCTGGCCTACACCCTGACCGATGCCAAGAAGCACTCGGACCTGCGGGTGGCCTCGCTGCCCGACGGCGACACCCTCGCGGTCTCCACCGACGGCGCCGGCGCCAACCTCAACTGGTCGCCGTCCGGCCGGGTGCTGACCGTGCTGACCGGCAACTCGCACATCGACACGATCACGCTGCCGCAGGCGGTACGCGACCGTGGCGCGATGTTCGAGGCCACCGCGACCGCGTTCGCCAACGCGCAGCTGAGCCGCGACTCAGGCGCCCAGCACTCGCTGGCCACCAGCGACGTGTCGCTGCCGCAGTGGTCCACCAGCCCCACGCGGGCCACCCTGGTGTACTCGGTGGAGAACGCGGACGGCACGGCCAAGGCGCTGGTACGCCTGTCCACGGACCCCACTGCGGCGAACCCGTCGGGTACGCAGGTGGAGGAGACGCTGACGCTCGGGGTACCGGCGGCGGGGGTACGGCCGAAGGTGCTGAAGGTCAGCGCGGGCAACCAGTTCACGGCGGCACCGAACGGGCCGCAGCTGGTACACCTGGACACGGACGCGATACCGGGCCAGATCCTGCTGACGTTCGACAGCGACCTGGACCAGGCGAGCGCGAAGGCTCAGGTCAGCGTGGTGACGGCGGCCGGCAAGTCGGCGGGGTCGGTGGACCCGGACGGCGGGCGCGGCGTGACGATCAAGCTGAAGGCGAACTCCGGCAAGGTGGTCGTGCGGATCGGCAAGGATCTCCGCGACGCGGACGGGCACGCGTTCGGCAGGTCGTTCGAGCTGGCCGTCAACGCCGGCTGACCCGCGGCTCAGGCTTCGCCGAGCAGGGCGTCGATGGCATCGCGCATCAGCACCGGCTCCCGGTCATCTACGTGGTCGTCGGGTTCCGGCCCGGGTACCCGGAGGTCAGCGCCCGGAACAAGATCTTCGGTGCGCTCGCGCGGAACTCCGGGACGGCCGGCGACGAGCGCGCGATGCAGATCCACCCGGAGGTGGCACCGGAGCCGGGCGACACCCTCGTCACCAAGCGGCGCGTCAGCGCGTTCGCCGGCAGCGACCTCGACCTGGTGCTGCGCGCCGGCGGCATCGAGCACCTGGTCCTCACCGGCATCGCCACCAGTGGCGTGGTGCTGTCCACCCTGCGCCAGGCCGCCGACCTGGACTTCGGGCTGACCGTCCTGGCCGACGCGTGCCTCGACGCGGATCCCGAGGTGCACCGGGTACTCACCGAGAAGGTGTTCCCCCGGCAGGCCGACGTGCTGACCGTGGCCGACTGGGCGACCGAACGCCGCTGACGCCCAACCGCGCGTACCCCACCCGGCGTCCTGCGCGGAGACCGCCTTCTCTGCGGGCGGCGTTCGCGACCGAGTCCGGCGCATGCGTCGATCAATGCGACCGGGATGCCGAGTTCGGGTCCGTGCCTACGCAGCGGCGATCGCGCCGCATGCCGCGGAGCCGAATGACAGCCGCGCCGTCACGGCGGCTCCGGCATGCGCCGGCTCGGCCGCCACGACCTCCTCGGCGAAACGGTGGAGCAGCCCGAGCATGCAGTATCGCGAGCCGTCCGGGTCTCGCCGCACATACAACAGTGACTTGTCGACCAGAACCGCGAGCATGGCTTTGGTATCCACGGGGGTGCCGCAGGTCCGCTGCCACACCGCGGCGGCAGCGATCGACGTGAAGCTGCGAGGCAGTTCGGCCAGCCGCAGGAAGCACCATCGCTCCTCGTCGGTCAGGCAGTCCAGGCTGTGGCGTAGCACCGTCCACAGTGACCGGTGGTGGTCCGGACCGCCCCGCCGGGCCGGACGTAACTCGCGCAGTGGGCCGTCCAGCCGGTGGGTCAGCTCGTCGAGCGTGTCTGTGGCCAGGCACACCGCGGCCACCTCGATGGCGAGCGGCAGGTCATCCAGGCGATGGCACAGCGCCGCGACGGCCTCCGCGTTCTCCGCGGTCAGCCGGAACCCGGGGCAGACCTGGGCGGCGCGGCGGGCGAACAACTGGACCGCCGGACGGTCGCCGATCCAGCTGGGCTCCTCGCCCGGCGGTACCGCCAGCGTGTGCAGCCGCCAGATGCCTCCGTATGGCAGCCCGAGCGGCTCCCGCGAGGTGACCACGACGGTCAGGTGGCCGCACGCGCGCACCATCGCGTCGACGGTGCCGGCACACGAATCCACGAGATGCTCGACGTTGTCCAGAACCAGCAGCAGGCGGCGGTCGCTGAGCAGCTTGGCCGGGGTGTCCGTGGTGGGCGTGCCGTCCAGCAGCCGGACCAGCGCGCGTTCGAACTCGCCGGCCGCGCCGATCCGGGAACACTCCAGCACCGCGACGCCGCCCAGGTACTCGTCGCGGAGCCGGGCCGCGACCTGTAACGCGAGGACCGACTTGCCGCACCCGGGTGGCCCGCAGATGGTCAGCAGCCGGTCCTGGGTCAGGATCCGGGCCAGCACATCGAGGTCCGGCTCGCGATGGATGAGCGGTCCCAGGGTCGGCCCGGGGCCGCGCCACGGCGGCCGGACCGGCGCTCTTGTGACGACCACCGGGCCGCGTGCGACCGGCGGGCGCCTACCCGAAACCACGCTGTGGTACGCACTGGCCAACTCGGGGCCGGGGGCCACGCCCAGTTCGTCGCTGAGCATCATGCGGACGTCGTTGAAGTGCTGGATGGCCGCGGCTCGCTGGCCGGTCTGCGCCAGGGCGGACAGGTAACGCGCCTGCACCCCCTCGTGCATCGGTTGGGCCGCCACGAGCTGCCGGGCCACCGGCAGGACCGTGGGCGCCTCGCCCAGCTTCAAGCCGGTGCCGACGTACTCCAAGGCCGCCTCGAACCAGGTACCCCGCAGCGCCTCCACGGCGTCCTCCGTGCGCAGCAGCCCACCCAGCTCCGACAATGACGGGTCCCGCCACATCCGCAGCGCCTCGTCGAGCAGATTGAACGCGCGGGCCGACTCGTTGACGGCCAGGTAGCGCCTGGCCTGCTCCCGCAGAACCCGGAAGCGGGTGAGGTCGATCGCGTCCCGGCCGATCGCCAGCCGGTAGCCGCCCGGCGCCGAACAGATCATGCGCATCCGCCGGTGCGGCGGCATGTCGGGTTCGAGAACGCGACGCAGGCGGGCCACGTAGGTGTGTACGAGTTGCCGGGCGCTGGCGGGCTGGTTCCTGCCCCATATCGCGTCGCAGATGGTCTCCCGTCGTACGGTGTGCCCGACCGACAGAGCCAACACGGCGAACACGGCGCGTTGCTTGAACGGCCCCAGATCGACCAGCGTCGGGCCCCGGTAGACCTGTACGGGGCCGAGGATCGCAGCCCGTAAAGACGTTCCCGGTTCAGGCATCCGGGGCCCCCGTTTCCGATCCGAGATGGTTCCCCCGGAACCGCGTCCGCGCTGGTGCGCGAACATGCTTTCCGGGCCTGTACCCGAGCTGACCGCCGAGGCGGCTACATACGACAGTGGTCGACGAGGAATGCTGGTGGGTCTACCGATGCCGGCCCGGATCCGACTGTAGGGGCGATCCGAGGCCGGACCTCTCTTCTATATTGCGCGACATCGATCCGTGCAATCATCCACATAGGATGGTTTCTTCGAAGTTGCCGCATCCAGCATGCGTGCTTGTCCCCGTGCGTGGCGTGTTGGTCCAATCACGACCATGCGAGTGCGTACCGCCGGGGTGGGGGCGGAAATTCCGGTCCACTGGTCTGATCTGGGTCTCCGTCTGGCTGCCTGGATGGGCATGACCTTTTGGCACGGCAGCCGGGCGGCGGCCGCTGCGCTACGCGGGCGTACCGGGCGCGAAGCGTTCCCGGCGCGGGTGGAGCGGTTCTTGGTGGCGTTGGGTCCCAGCTTCGTCAAGGGTGGCCAGTTGCTCGGCACGCGCGGCGACCTGGTACCGCCGTCCTGGTGCGCCGCGCTCGGCCGGCTGCACGACCGGGTCGACCCGCTGCCGCACGAGCGGGCGCGGGTGGCTCTGGAAGCGGCGTACCCGGCCGCGCAGGACTGGCCATTCGCCGAATACGACTGGTCCCCGGTTGCCAGCGGCAGCATCGCGTGCGTGTACCGGGCGCGGCTGCTCGACGGGCGGACGGTGGCGGTCAAGGTGCGGCGGCCGGGCATCGCGACCCGGATGCGAGCCGACTTCCGGCTGCTGCGGGCCGGGGCCGCGGTAGGCGAGTGGTGCCCGGGACTGCGCGGGATACCGGCGCGGCGGATGGTCGACCAGATCGGCGCGGCCGTCCTTGCCCAACTGGACCTCGACCACGAGGCGGACGCGCTGCGGCAGATGCGCGACAATCTGGCTGGCCTGATCCAGGTACCCCAGCCCATTCCGGACGCCAGCGGGGACGGTGTCCTGGTAATGGAGTTCGTCGACGGCCTGGCCCGCTTCGGCCCGCACGAGTTCACCCCGGAGCAGCGCCGCGAGGCGGTCCGTCGGGTGCTCCAGGGCGTGTACCGGATGCTGTTCGTGGACGGCCTGGTGCACTGCGACATGCACCCGGGCAACCTGTACCTGACCCGCTCGGCCGAGCCCGTGCTGCTCGACGCCGGCTTCGTCGTGCGGTTGCCGCCCGAGGTACGGGGGTTGTTCGCCGAATTCTTCTACCACATGGCCACCGGGCACGGCGACGAGTGCGCCGATGTCGTCCTGCGCAGCGCCGACCATGTGCCGAAGGCTCGTGACCTGTCCGAGTTCCGGGAGGGCATCAAGGGCCTCATCCAGGCAAGCCACCGGCGTCCGGCGGGCGAGTTCCGGCTGGCTCCGTTCGCCGGGCGGCTGTTCGACCTGCAACGCCGCTGCGGCATCGCGGCGGCCCCGGAGTTCGTTTTTCCGTTGCTGTGTCTGCTGGTCCTGGAGGGGATGATCCTCGACTTCGACGTCCAGGTCGACTTCCAGGGACAGGCGGTGCCAACGCTACTCAAGGCGCTGCGCGAGCGCGCGCGGACGCCATCTCCGGGGAGGATCTCATGAGCGTAGACCCAGTCGTCGGACCCTCCGGCGACGCAGACACGGCCGAGGGCTGGCGGCAGGCGGTGCTGCGCTCGATCGGGGCCATGCGGGAGAACCTCGGTGAGGAGCATTCACTGCGCACGATGGCCCGCAGCGCCTGGCTCAGCCCGTTCCACTTCCACCGCGTGTTCCACAAGGTGACCGACTCGACGCCGGCGCGCTTCCTGGCCGCCTGGCGTATGGCCGAAGCCAAGCGGCTGCTCGCGTCCGGCGAGGCCAGCGTCAACGACATCTGTTTGCAGATCGGGTACTCCAGCCTGGGCACGTTCACTTCCCAGTTCAACCGGATGGTCGGCGTACCGCCGGCCCGGTTCCGGCGGCTGGTCCAGGCGTTCGCCGGGCGGCCGTACAACGACGTGCTGTGGCGGCTGCGTGAAGCCTGCCCGCCGCCGCGTCGCCCGCAGCTCGTGGTGTCAGTCTCGGGCGGGCCGGGCGGGGAGGTACCGGCGGCGATCGGGCTGTTCGCCTCTGGTATCCCGCAGCAGCGTCCGGCCGGGTGCGCGATCGTCGCGGTGCCGGGCACGGCGACCGTCGGGGACCTGCCCGACGGGGAGTACCACCCGCTCGCGGTGTGCTTCGACGCATCCGTGGGGGTACCGGAGGCGCTGGCAGACAGTGACCTGGACCGCTGCTACGTGGCAGCGGCCGACCACACGGTGTCTATTGTGGATGGTGTATCGGCTTCCCGGACTCCGGTTCGGCTCCGGCTGCGCGTCCGGCAGCCGACCGACCCGCCGGTCGTCCTGGCGCTGCCGTTGCTCGCCGCCGCCGAGGCCGCCGTCAGTCGCCGAGCGGGTTGAGCAGTTCCGCCTTGTTTTCGAAGGCGAACAGCAGCAGGTCGACCATCCGGAACGTGGTGGCGTCCGGCCCCAGCGTCGGCCGCCAGGACGGATCGCGCAGGATCGAGACACGACCGGACTCGAGCGCGCGGTGGAAGACCTCAGCCACGATACGCCCGCCGACCGCGCCGAGCCGGCCGCCGTTCAGCTCGGCCTCCCGCAGTACGTAGAACCACAGCGGGGTGTCGGCCACCAACGCCCTGCGCTGCTCCGGAGCCAAACCGTCCAATGTGGCCCCACCCGCGCCGGTGAGGATCTGCTCGGCCGTCAGCGGTGCCGACACCCGCAGCGCCCGAGCCATCTGCTGGCCGCTGGCCAGACCCACCATCCGGGCCCGGGTGAGGTTGCGGAAGGCGAGGTTACGCTGCATCGCGTCCGGTGACGCGACGCTCTGCCCGGGGATGGCGCCGGCCGGCAGGTTGGCCAGCGGTATCGAGAGCAGAGTGTCGATCCGCTTGGCCAGGTTGACGCCCGGCCCGGCCAGATCGGCGCGGCCCGCCTCGGCGAAGTCGAACAGTCGCCGCATATCCACGATCCAGTCTGTGGGCAGGCGTTCGAAGGAGCCGGTGTCCGGATCCCCGATCCGGCTGTCGGGTGACAGTGTGCCGCTGGTACCGGTGAAGGCGAACAGCTCCTGCAGGGTGGCGCCGGTCGGTTTGCTGCGCGAGGAGTGGTACCGGTTCCACTCGTACCGGTTGCGGACCATAGCGTGGCCCATCCGGTAGGCGGCCATCGAGAATTCGACCGGCATCGTCGAAGTAGAGCCGGTGCCGGTTCCGCCGGGGACGTCGACGAAGCGCCGCCCGTAGGTGAAGACGTCTTCGAGGACCGCCGGTTCCAGGATGCGCGGCAGGAAGTCGGTCCGCAGCATCCACTGGTAGTGCGCCACCACCAAGTCGCGCGCCCGGTCGAACAGCGCCAGGCCCGGCGTACCGTCGGCGCGCAACAGGTCCACCACCCGGTTGTGGAAGCGGATGAACGCGGCGTGGACCTGGGCGACGGCCAGATTCTCGTCGTCGCGTGGATCTGGTACCACCGGTATCCGGCGGGCGCTGCGGGTGAAGCCGTGCCCGGCGCGGGGCAGGTCGTACCCGTCCAGTTCGGCCCCGGTGGTCGCATCGATGGCGACCGCCCACGTCCGGCCGGTCCGCAGGTGCGCGCCGTCGGGTTCGTAGAAACGCGAGTCCGACGGATCCAGCGGCCCTCGGCCGTACAGCGTCTCCAGATCCAGCACGGGTGCGCGGCCCTGGACCAGATCGCCGACCGCCAGCGGTACGCCCAGCGGCGCCCCGGTGGCGTCCATCGTGAGGTCGTGGTCGACCAGTTGGCCGAGGTAGGTGAAGCCGGCGGGAATGGATGGCTCGGCCGAGTCCGGCGGCGCCGGCGACATCATCGCCAGGGCCAGCGCGGCGTGCAGCGCCTCGGTGGCCGCGTCGTCCCGCGAATCCGTGTCGTTGACCGGGCCCAGCCGGGAGAACCGCGACCGGATGTGCGGCGCCGCGCTCGTGAGGTCGTCCATGTTCCCCTCCCGTTGACGAGACTGGTGTTGTATTCACCGTGACTGTTCCGCCGCGCAGGTCACTGGCGGTCGAGGTGACTGCCGCGCTGGCTGCACGCCGTGGCGGGCCGTCGCGCCATATTCGTCGCCGGACGGCTTGCCCGGCGGTGTCTACATTGGATACCGGCGTCGCCGCTTCGCCAGCGTGGCGGGGAACGCGCTGCTGAACGGCGGGAACCGCCCGCGCACGGTAGTTCGCCCCACTGCGGCTGGTGCGGCACGGTCAGCGCCGGCCGCTGGATTGCGGATGTGGTCTCCGCCCCGGCCGCTGGAGATGCTGCACGCTTCGCGCTCATCTACGACGGCGCGAGGGACGAGTCGCGCCGCCGCGGGGTCGGCCCGGAGTCCGCGCCGCTCAGCTTGTCGGGTGGCCCGCGACGTGGCGTTGGACCTGTCCAGCATGGCGAGGAGACGACGGTGCCGGGCCGCTCGCTCGCGGGCGGCCCGGCACCGTCGATCGGCCGCTACGGTTGCCCGGCGAGCGCGGCAAGCCGTGGACCCCCAGTCATGTTCGGTGCCCAGACCTCGGTGTGGGTATCACCCGCGACGACCCGGGTGAGCGGCTCGGCGACCGCCCCGGCCGGGTAGGCCCGGGAGGTCGGCACCGACTTGACCGCCACGAGATCACCAGGCGTGAACGTCCAGCCGGAAGCGAAGCCTCGGGTCGGGAGCACCAGGTCCTTCTGTGCCAGCCGGAGCTGAACTTCGAGCCGGTCCCGCGTACCACTCTTGACCACGGCGACGCCGCTGCGCTTGGGGTCGACCGCGTGGCCGTGCTGCACGGGCAGGCGCCACGCCTTCCCGTGCTGGACCACCCAGAACTCGACCCCACCCGCGCCGGCCTTGGCCGCATCCGTTCCCGCGGCGGCCGGCACTGACTCCTCTTCCGCCGACGCCGCCTGGCCGGGCGTAATCCAGGCCGCGGCTAGCAGCGGCGCAGCGGCACCGGCGACCGCGGTGAGTAGGACGCTTCGACGCCGGACTCTGTACCCCATTTCGAGCACCACCTTTACCTCGCCTCGGACCGTCACGGTCGAGTGCGCCAGACCAATGAATGAGAAGGGGCCGATGCCGGGCGGTCCGCGCGGGCAGGCGGCCCGGCCGCCGCGTACCGGCTGTCACGGACGACCTAGACCAGTCGCCGGTTGCGGCCAAGCAGGTTGTTGCTGACCAGGTGGTTCTGCATCTTGTCGTCCAGCAGCCCGAGTTGCCCCAGCGCCTGAAGCCGGCTCTTGGAGTGCCAGGTCCAGTGCTCGATGACCTGGCCGTCGGCCAGCCGGATGAGATCCGCGCCGTAAACCGTCACCGGTGCGCCGGTGGCCGCTCGGCCGTAGAGCGAGCCCTTGTGCTGGCCGGTCATCTGCCACGCGATCAACGCGTACTGGTGGTTCGCGATGATCATGTCTTCGTGGAAGTGCTGCCCGTGGATGGCGCTTCTCGGTAGGGCGGGCTCGGGCGGCGGCCCGCCGGCGGCCGCGGCCAGCCCAACCGGATGCGGAAAGTGCCGCATCATCTGAGGATGGGCCAGGTGCTGCGGCAGGTGGGTTTCGCCGTGGTCGTTCCACGCGGTCATGATCTGGCGCGCCACGGTCCGGTTGTGGTCCCGACTCTCGTGCATGTCCGGTCGCTCCTTGTTGTCAATGGGTCCGCTACAGCAGGCCACCAGCCCGCAGCTTGTTCTGGTACTCGGGAGTCAATGTGCCGAACAACAGGTGGGACTCGATACGCGGCTTGGTCCATTGATCCCAGTGCTCGATGATCATGTTGTTGGCGTCGAACCGCGCGACCTCCCCACCGTGCAGCTCGAAGCGCACACCGGTGGCGTCCGTGCCGAACAGCGGCCCGAGGTGGGTACCGGTGGACTGCCACGCCAGAAACACCATGTCACCCTCGGCGATGGTGAGTTCCTCCTGGTAGTAGAGGTCCGGGAACGCCATACGCTGCACTCTGATCTCGTTGGTCTGGACCTCGGTACCGGGCTCGTGGGGCGAATAGCTGACGAGAGCATCCTTGTTCGCGCATTCACCCACGAGAGCCGGGTCGCCGGTGTTGAACGCCCGGATCATCTTGCGCATGGTCGCCAGGTTTGCGGCCTCGGTAGCACTGTTGGTCTGGCTCGGACGGATTACCATCTCGACCCCCTGCGGCGAGGAGTAGAAACCACGATGTGCTGGCAGCCTATCCACGCCCGAGGGCCAGGCATTTATCCCGCCTTGCGCACCTGCCACCCGGGCTCGGCCCGTGGGGCGAACAGGCAGGCGAGCAGTCTTCCCACCTGTCGTGGTTGCCGTCGGGACTGTTTGGCCTGGGCGCGCCGCTGGCTCGGCTGCCGGCGCGGATCGCCATCCGTGCAGGGCGGCGCCGCCTGCCCCGTCCGGCGTGGCGCAGGTCCGCGGTTCAGGGGCGGTCGCGCTTGGGCAGCTTCGAGACGATCAGGCGGTACGACTCGTCGACGGCCTCAAGGATCTCACCGTCCGGGATCGCGCCGCCGAAGTGCAGCGTGTTCCAGCCGGACCGGCCGATGTATGGCATGACCGAAGCGTCATCGGGGTAGCGGTACAGCCACTCGTTGGCCGCCTCGCGGCTCGACGCGCACTTGAGGCCGACCGTGCCGGTTGGCCCGTCGCCGGTGCCGAGGAACGCGAAGATTTTCGGGCCGACCTTCGCCACGACGTCGCCCTCCCAGGGCTCGTCCGACCAGGCGCCCGGCTTGGCCAAGCAATACTTGCGCAACTCAGCTCCGGTCATGTCTGCCTACCGTACTCTCACCGCCGGCCATGAACGACATTCGTATCGATGAGCCAGCGCATCGGCATGATTCCCAGGATCGGTGGATCGGTCGGTCCCGGCCGGCGTAGCTCCAGCCGGGCCGCCGGTCCCTGCTGGCCGTCGCGAGTCAGCGACATGTGCGCGTTGCCGATGAGGTAGCTCTCGGGCTGGGCCTCCACCAGAGCGTCGACGAGGCGTACGTGGGCCGGCACCACGACCAGATACGCGAGGTACTCGCCGGGTACCGGCGTCGCGGGCAGCCGCACCCGGTCGATCCCGGTGGACAGGGTCCACAGGCCCGGCCGGTGTGGACTGACCACCGGGAACAGCTGCCCGACCACGAGGGACTCCGCGTACGGCGGGCTGGACAGCCGCAGCGCGGCTCCCGCCTGCCGCCCGGCCGCCGCGCGTACCGCCGGCAGCCGGGCGGCCACCGGCTCGTCCCCGAGCGAGCGGGCGAGGTCCCGGAACCGCGCTGGCGTTATCCCGGTGAGGCGGCCGAACTGTGTGGTGAACGTGCCCGGGCTGGTGTATCCGACCCGGGCGCTGATCCGGGTCACCGGCATCGCCGAGTGCAGTAACAGCCGCCGCGCCTCGGCCATGCGCAGCGCGGCGAGGAAGCGGGCGGGTGTCATGGCGGTGACGTCGTGGAAAACGCGGTGGAAGTGGTACCGGCTGAACGCGCCGCGCCGCGCGAGCACCGTCAGGGGATGCGGGGCGTCCAACTCCGCCCGCATCGCGTCGATCGCGCGGGCTACCGCGGCCGCGTGATGTCCCGGCGTCTTGCGTCCGTTGGTCTCGATATCTGCGTACACCTGATCACCGCCAACGTGATGGAGCGTTTACGCAGCGTGCCTCTGAACGCTTTACGATTTCTTTAAGGGCCCTTGCGAAATGAGGTGGGCTCGGGCTTGGTGTCCGTTTCTGTCGGCATGGTGTGGTGTTGCCTGTGCCGTGAAGAAGGGCGAATGTCCACCATGGATGGTCGTCGACGACCGATGGCGGCCACCTGGCGGCGGGCGGCCGTTGCCCGTCTCGGCAGGGTACGGGTCGGCGGCGGGCTGCACGCGGGAGACACCGAACTCCGCCTGAAGGTCCTCGCGAAATCAGCTACCTGGACGGCGTGTCACCACTGTCCCGACCACGCACGCCTGGTCAGATCGCGGTGGGATGGTTTGGCTCGTAGAGGCCGATCTGGCCACCGCCGGGCAGGGTCAGCGATGTCAGCGTGCCCCACCGCTCCACGGTGACAGGTGCGAACTCGACGCCCTTGGCGCTGAGTTCCTTGATGGTCGCGTCGAGGTTGTCACACATCAGGTACAGCTCGCACGAGCTGTCGCCCTCGCCGGGGTGCACCGCCAGCTCGGCCGGCGGCAAGGCGAACACCAACCAACCGCCGCCGGCGTCCACGGCGTTGAAGTTGAGTACGTCCCGGAGAAAGGTGCGGACCTCGTCCGCTTCCTCGCTGTAGATGACCGTATGGGCTCCGATAATCATGGCTCTCCCACCGTACTGAGTGACCGTTGAAGGACTTGAAGGCTCAGCGGGGTGCGGCGCCACCACGCTCGATGCCGAGTTTTCCGAGCAGGTCGGCGAAGTTGTCGGCGGCGTAGTGCTCCACGATCTTGCCATCCTGGAAGGTCACCACGTCGGTGCCCGAATGCGTGATCTTCCGGTTGGTCGGCGGATGGCCGAGCAGCGGGCCGCCGTGCGTACCAGTCATGATCCAGTGAAAGGCGACGGACTCGTCCTCGGCGACGATCCGGTCCACCTCGTAGTGCAGATCGGGGAAGGCCCGGCGGACCGCCGCGATCTTCTTCTTCAGCTCGCCGCTGGTCCGCGGTACGCCCGGTGCACCGTGGTTGGGGTACGGCTCCGGATCGAGCATCTCGTCCACAATCGACGCGTCGCCGGTGTTGAACGCGTCGGTCATCGCCAGGACCAGCTTCTTGTTCTGTGTCGTCGGCATCACACGGTTCCCTCTCCATATGCGCCACGGTCGCGCTCACATTGAAGTACGCGGCTACCCGCTCGCCTTTCTCTGACATTGCTCCCTGGAAGAAAGGCAACGTGGAAGGAAGCCCGGCAACGGCGGTCACCGGCACACTCGGCAGGCACGTCCGAGGGAAGGAGGCTCCATGACCCAGCCCACCGAGCGCCCCAGCGCCATCTTGACCAGGCTGCTGCTGGGCAACCGGGTGCAGCAGGCGGTACACGTCGCGGCCAAGTTCGGCCTCGCGGACCTGCTCGCCGATGGCCCGCGCAGCGTGCCGGACCTGGCCGCCGCGGCCAATCTGCACGCCGGCGCGTTGGGCCGGCTGATGCGGGTCCTGGCCAGCTTCGGCGTCTTCGCGGAGCGCGACGACGGCCAGTACGCGCTCACCCCCGTCGCCGAGTTGCTGCGCACCGGCACCCGGGAGTCCCGCCACGCGTTCGCGATGTGGTCCGGCCACCCCAGCTACGAGCTGTTCGGCGCGCTGGACTACAGCGTGCAGACCGGCAAACCGGCCTTCGACAAGGTGTACGGGTGCTCGTTCTACGAGTACCTCCAGCAGCATCCGGACGTGGGCGCGGTGTTCGACCAGTTCATGGCCCGGCAGACCGCGCCGATGGGGCCGGTCCTCGCCGCGCGCGACTGGCCCGACGCGGGCACCGTCGTCGACGTCGGCGGTGGCC
>DATEJJ010001177.1:0-4207 GCA_035278125.1 Rugosimonospora sp. | reverse complement strand
AGCCACCGCCGATGCCGGTATCCCGGGCACCCAGCGGCGGCGCCAGCACCGGTACCGCCGGCAGCAGCAGCGCGTCCAGCCCGGCCAGCCGCCCGGCCGCCCCCGCCCGCAGTTCGGCGAGGCGGTGCAGGGCCAGCGCGTACCGCCACGCCGGCACCTCGCCCGCGACGAGCAGCCGGTCCCGCACCTCCGGCTGGAACAGCTCGGGTGCGGTGGCCAGCCGCTCCCGGTGGATCGCGTACGCCTCGGCGGACTGTACCGCGTGGTAGACCTCGCGCAGCTCGGCCGCGTCCGGTACCGGCACCGGCCGCACGTCCGCGCCGGCACGGGCGAGAGCCGACACCACAGCGTCCACAGTGGACGCAACGGTCGGGTCCACCCGGTCGAAGCCGTCACCGGTGGGCAGTCCGATGTGGAGGGTCTGCGGCGGCGGCGGGGTCAGGAAGTACGTGGCGCGGGAGAGCACGGCCCAGCCCAGCGCCGCGTCCTCGACGCTGTTCGCCAGCGGTCCCACCGTGTCCAGCGACCAGGACAGCGGGAACACGCCTGCCGCGGGTACCCCGCCGGTGGAAGGGCGCGCACCCACCACGCCGCAGAGTGCCGCGGGGATGCGCACCGACCCGCCGGTGTCCGTGCCCACCGCGAGCGGCACCAGTCCGGCGGCGACCGCGGCCGCGGAGCCCGCGCTGGAGCCGCCAGACATGCGGGCCGGGTCGCGCGGGTTGGCGCACGGGCCGTTGGCCGCGACGTCCCCGGTCGGGCCGTACGCGAACTCGTGCGTGGTGGTCTTGCCCACCACCACCGCGCCGTGCTGGCGCAGCGCCGCCACCACCTCGGCGTCGCCCGCCGGCACGTGCCCGGCGAAGTGCCGCGAGCCCATGGTGGTCCGCAGCCCGGCAGTGTCCACAATGTCCTTGACCGCCACCGGCACCCCGTGCAGCGGCCCCCGGTCCACGCCCCGCGCCAGTTCGGCGCGGCAGCGCTGCGCGGCCCGCCGGGCACCCTCACCATCCACCGTCACGAACGCGTTGAGGACCGGCTGCGCCGCGTGTATCGCGCTGAGTGTCCGGTCAACCAGCTCGACCGGGTCGGTGCGGCCGTCGCGGAGTGCCTGGGCGGTGCCGGCGATGCTCAGTCCGGTGAACGGTCCGGGCGGTACGGGTGTCATCCGGCAACTCTAGGTCTTACCTGGAGCGCATCTATGGCGTTTGATGGAGCCTGGAGGTGGAGAGGTATGCGAATCACCAGGATGATCGGCGCCGCCCTGATCGCGGCCGCTGTCGCGCTCGCCCCCGCGGCCTCGGCCCGCGCCGCCGCGCCGTGCGCCGCACCCGTCCCCAGCGACACGCACCCCGGCTACACCGTGGCCGACCCGCACTGCGACTTCGGCACGACCAACCCGTTCACCCCGCTCACCGACGGCGCCGGCCGTCCGATCTCCCGGGTGTACGCCGGCATCCTGCACGGTGCGGCCTACCGCATCGAGGTACCGCTGCACTGGAGCGGTGACCTGGCCGTCTACGCGCACGGGTACCGGGGCATGGGTACCACGCTGTGGGTGGACAGCTCGCCGCTGCGCACGTACCAGGTCACCCACGGGTTCGCCTGGGCCGCGTCCAGCTACCAGACCAACGGGTACGACGTGGGCCAGGGCGTGGTCGACTCGCACGCGATGATCGCGCTGTTCCAGCAGGTCGTCCGGCACCGGGCCCAGCACGTCTACATGACCGGCGCGTCGATGGGCGGCCACATCACCGCGGTCACCATCGAGCACTACCGGCACGAGTTCGTCGGCGCGCTGCCGGTCTGCGGCGTACTCGGCGACGCCAAGCTGTTCGACTTCTACCTCGACTTCAACGTGCTCGCCGCCGCGTTCACCGGCTCGCCCATCACCTTCCCGCTGCAGCCCAGCGCCGGCTTCCCGCTCCAGTACATCCAGCTGGTACAGCACGAGCTGCCGCTGCTGGGCAGCACCTTCGGCCAGGGCACGCCGCCCGTACTCACCCCGCTCGGCCAGCAGTGGGCCGCCGCGGTGGAGCAGCGCACCGGCGGTACCCGCCCCGGCTTCGCCGGTGCGTTCGGGTACTGGAACAGCCAGCCGGCGGCGGCGCCGGTGAGCATCCTGCCGTTCCACTTCGGCCTGTACCCCGGCCTGGTCGGCGGCACCATGGGCATCGCCAACGGCAACGTCACCTCCAACCGGTTCACCGTGTACCAGCTGGACAGCGACCCCCGGCTGTCCCGGGCCGAGCTGGCCCTCAACCGGGAGGTGCTGCGCGTGGACCGGACCACCTCGCCGAGCCGGGACCTGACCGGGGTACCGCTGGTCGCCGGCGACCCGCGCATCCCGGTGCTGTCCATGCACGACATCGGCGACCTGTTCGTGCCGTTCAGCATGGAGCAGGTGTACGCGCAGCGGGTCCTGCTGCACGGCCAGGGCGGGCTGTTCGTGTCCCGGGCCATCCGCGGGGTCGGGCACTGCGACTTCAACCAGACCGAACTGCAGTCCGCGTTCCGCGACCTGGTCACCTGGGTACGCACCGGCCGGCACCCGGCCGGCGACCCGGTGCTGGACCCGCGCCAGGTGGCCCGGCCCAGCTTCGGCTGCCGGTTCACCGTCGGCACGCACCCGGGGTTTGTCGCGCCCGCGTGCCCGTGACCGGTCGCAGCCCGTATCGTGGCGCCGGTGGGCGAAACATCGGACGGGCTGCGCCTGGCCAGCGCCCGGGGCCGGTGGGTGGTCCTCGCGACCGTCCTCGGCTCCGGGCTGGCCGCGATCGACGCGACCGTGGTCGGCATCGCGCTGCCCGCGATCGGGCGGGACTTCCACGCGAGCCTGGCCACGCTGCAATGGGTGGTGACCGCGTACACGCTGATGCTGGCCGGCCTGCTGCTGGTGGCCGGCGGGCTGGGTGACCGGTACGGCCGCCGCCGGGTGTTCCTCGTCGGCGTGGTCTGGTTCGCGCTCGCCTCCGCGCTGTGCGCCGCCGCGCCGACCGCCGGGGTACTCATCGGCGCCCGGGCGCTGCAGGGCGTGGGCGCGGCCCTGCTCACCCCGGGCAGCCTGGCCATCCTGCAGGCGTCGTTCGCGCCCAGCGACCGGGGTCGGGCCATCGGCGCCTGGTCCGGGCTGGGCGGGGTGGCCACCGCGATCGGCCCGCTGCTGGGCGGGTGGCTGATCCAGGCGCTGTCCTGGCGGCTCATCTTCCTCATCAACCTGCCGCTCGCGGTACTCGTGGTGGTGGTCGCCTGGCGGCACGTGCCCGAGTCCCGGGATCCCGAGGCCACCGGCCGGGTGGACGTGGTGGGCGGCGCGCTGGTCACGCTCGGGCTGGTGGCGCTCACGTACGGGCTGATCGAGGGGGCCACCGGCTGGACCCGGGCACCGGTACTCGGCGCGCTGGTCGCCGGGCTGGCGCTGCTGGCGGCGTTCGTGGCGTGGGAACGGCGTACCCGGTCACCGGTGCTGCCGCTGGACCTGTTCGCCTCGACCCAGTTCAACGCGACCAACGCGGTCACCTTCGTGGTGTACGGCGGGCTGGGCGGTGCCCTGTTCCTGCTGCCGATCCAGCTGCAGCAGGTCTCCGGGTACCCGGCGCTGGCGGCGGGGGCGTCGCTGCTGCCGGTGACGCTGATCATGCTGACGCTGTCGGCGCGCTCGGGCGCACTCGCGGCGCGTATCGGCCCGCGGCTGCAGATGAGCGCCGGTCCGGTACTGGTCGGTACGGGCCTCGCGTTGCTGGTACGGGTCGACGCGGCGGGCGGGTACCTGACGGAGGTGCTGCCGGCGGTGGTGGTACTCGGCCTGGGCCTGGCGACCACGGTGGCACCGCTGACGGCCACGGTACTGGCGGCGGCGCCGGCCCAGCACGCGGGAGCGGCGTCGGCGGTCAACAACGACGTGGCCCGCGCGGCGGGGCTGGTCGCGGTGGCGGTACTGCCGGCGGCGGCGGGTATCACGGGGGCGGCGTACCAGCATCCCGGGTTGTTTTCGGCGGGGTTCCGGACGGCTTGTCTGATCGCGGCGGTGCTGTGCGTTCTGGGTGGGTTGGTGGCGGCGGTATGGATCCGCCGTCCGGGCGCGCCGCCCGCTCCCAGCCGCAACCTTCACTGCGGCCTGGACGCCCCGCCGCTCCGCTCGTCCCACTCCGGTCGCTGACCTCGTGCGGGCGGGGTGTCTACTGTGGAGGGTGGGTCGGGGAGGTGG
>DATEJJ010001176.1:0-2197 GCA_035278125.1 Rugosimonospora sp. | reverse complement strand
CCTGCCACACCGAAGAGCGCTGGGACTCGCTGGTGCGCGCGGTCGAGTCGGTCCAGGCACAGACCGCGCAGCCCGCCGAGATCGTGGTGGTGGTCGACCACAACCCGCGCCTGTTCGCCCGCGCCTGGCGCGAGCTGACCGGCGTGACCGTGCTGGCCAACGGCTCGGCGCGGGGTGTGTCGGGCAACCGCAACACGGGCGTGTTCCACACCAGCACCCCGATCGTCGCGCTGCTGGACGACGACGCGTACGCCCACCCGGGCTGGCTGGCCGCGCTGGTCGAACCCTTCCTGGACGCCTCGGTCATCGGCACCGGCGGCGCCATCCACCCGGCGTGGGAGCAGCCGCGGCCGTCCTGGTTCCCGGAGGAGTTCCTGTGGACGGTGGGCGGTTCGGAGGGCGGCGGCCAAGCGCCGACGCCGCGCCGCAACGTCTGGTCGGCCAGCATGGCCGTGCGGCGCGACGCGTTCGAGGCGGTGGGCGGCTTCCGGGTCGGCTTCGGCAAGCTGGGCAACCGGGCCCGGCCCGAGGACACCGAGCTGTGCCTGCGGATGAGCCAGGCCAGCGGCGGCCGCTGGATGTACGTGCCGGCCGCGGTCATCGACCACCCGGTGCCGCCGGAGCGCAGCCGGTTCAGCTACTTCCTGTCCCGCTGCTACCACGAGGGGCGCGGCAAGGTGGAGATGTCCCGGGTACTGGGCGGCACCGGCAACCTCACCGCCGAGCAGGAGTACCTGAGCCACACGCTGCCCCGCGCGGTCGGGCGCGCGCTGGTCGACACCGTGCGCGGCCGGGGCCTGGCCAACGCGGTCCGGGCCGGTGCGGTGGTCACGGGAGTCGCGGCCGCGGCCGCGGGCGGCGCCGTGGAGCTCATGCGGGCCCAGGACCGCCGGCCGCTGGAGCTGCTGCCATGACCGTATCCACTGTGGACGCTGAGGTCGCCGCGATTCCGGCGGTGGTACGGGACGTGGAGCTGTCCGGCGCGCTGCCGGCCCTGCCCGCGACCGACGCGCGCGGGCGGCGGGTACGCCAGGCGTGGCTGGTGGTGCGCCTGTTCACCGAGCCGCTGGGCCTGCTCGCACTGGACGTACCCGAGGCGGGGCTGAGCCCGATCGCGCTGGCCCGCGCGGTGGACGAGCGGTACGGGGAGGCGGTACGCGAGCGGCTGCGCGGGCCGCGTACGCAGCTGCCGCGGTACCTGGCCACGCGGGCCGAGATCCTGCGGGACGCACCTCCCGTCACCGTGGTGGTGTGCACCCGGGAGCGGCCCGAGGCGCTGGCCCGGTGCCTGGACAGCCTGCTGGTCCAGGAGTACCCGCGGTTCCGCGTACTGGTGGTGGACAACGCGCCGACCAGTACCGCCACGGCCGACGTGGTACGCGCGAAGGCACTGCACGGGCCGGTCGAGTACCTGGTGGCCCGCGAGCCGGGGCTATCGCACGCCCGCAACGCGGCAGTAGCGGCAGCCCCCGGCGAGATCCTGGCCTGGACCGACGACGACGTGACGCCGGACCCGTACTGGCTCAGCGAGGTGGCCCGCGGGCTGGCCGAGCACCCGGAGGCCGGCGTGGTCTGCGGGGTGGTGGTACCGGCGGAGCTGGAGACCCCGGCGCAGCTCTGGTTCGAGCAGTTCGGCGGGCACAGCAAGGGCCGCGGCTTCACCCCGGCGGTGTTCAGCCCGGCGACCGCGCACGTGCAGAGCCCGCTGTACCCGCTGCCCGCGTTCGGGGTGGGCGCGAACATGACGTTCCGGCCCGGGGTCATCGAGAGCATCGGCGGCTTCGACCCGGCGCTGGGCGCGGGTACCCGGTCGATGGGCTCGGAGGACACGCTCGCGTTCACCCAGGTGCTGCGCGCCGGCGGCACGATCGTGTACCAGCCCACCGCGCTGGTACGCCACTACCACCGGCGGGACGCGCGGAGCCTGTACCGGCAGATGGTCGGGTACGGCACCGGGCTCACGGCGGCGTACACCAGCCTGCTGCTGGCCGACCCGCGGGTGCTGGTCGGGCTGCTCCGGCTGGTACCCACGGCGGTGCGCGACCTGTTCGGCGCGGGCAGCCTGCGCGTGGCCGGCCTCGGCGCCGACTTCCCGGCGGACCTGCTGCGCGCCAACCGCCGCGGCATGCTCCGCGGCCCCTTCGCCTACCTCCGCTCCCGCCGCCCGCGATGACCGCCGTCCTCGCCCCCGCCCCCG
>DATEJJ010001175.1:0-2027 GCA_035278125.1 Rugosimonospora sp. | reverse complement strand
CGGGCGGGCGACCGCCGCGCTGGCCCGCGGGCTGGGCGGCACCGGGGTGGAGCAGGTGCTCGCGCGGTGCCCGAGACCGTGGCCGGACGCGGTGGCCGGGGCGGTGCTCACCGCTCTGGACCAGCGGATCAGCCGGCACGGTGCGGACTGGCGCATCGCCGCGGTCTGCGAGCTGGCCGCGCTGCGGCTGCCGGCCGCCCTCGCCCCGGACGTGGTGGAGCACGTCTCCCGGTGGCGCGCCCTGCGACCGACCGACCCGGGTATCACCATCGTGGAACGGCTCGCCGCGACCGTACGGTACCGCTGCGACATGATCGAGGAGCTGAGATGAGTACCACCAGCGACGGGGCCGGCGGCCTGGCGGTGCAGCGGCGCCATGCCGAGGACGAGTACGCCCACGAGCTGGCCGCGCTGGCCGCGGGCGACGACCGGGTCCGGCCGCCCGGCTGGCACCTGTCCCCCGCCGCCGTGGTGACGTACGTGCTCGGCGGCGAGGCGGCGGACGGCACGCCGGTCGCGCCGAAGTACGTGGGTTCGCGCCGGCTCGTCGAGGTGGCGGTGGCCACCCTGGCGACGGACCGGGCCCTGCTCCTGCTGGGCCTGCCGGGCACCGCCAAGACGTGGGTGTCCGAGCACCTCGCCGCCGCGATCAGCGGCGACTCCACGCTGCTGATCCAGGGCACCGCGGGTACGCCGGAGGAGGCGATCCGGTACGGCTGGAACTACGCGCGGCTGCTGGCCGACGGCCCGTCCGCGGCGGCCGTTGTGGAGAGTCCGGTCATGCGGGCCATGGCCGACGGCCGGATCGCCCGGGTCGAGGAGCTGACCCGGATGCCGTCGGACGTGCAGGACGCACTGATCACGGTGCTGTCCGAGCGGACGCTGCCGATACCGGAGCTGCGCAGCGAGGTACAGGCACGCAAGGGCTTCAACGTCATCGCCACCGCGAACGACCGCGACCGCGGCGTCAACGAGCTGTCCTCGGCGCTGCGGCGGCGGTTCAACACGGTGGTGCTGCCGGTACCGGCCGATGTGGACGAGGAGGTCGAGATCGTCGCGCGTCGGGTGGCCGAGCTGGGCCGGGCGCTGGAGCTGCCGGAGGTACCGCCGGCGGTCGAGGAGATCCGCCGGGTGGTGACGGTGTTCCGCGAGCTGCGCAACGGGATGACCGAGGACGGCCGGACCAAGCTCAAGTCGCCGAGCGGCACGCTGTCCACCGCCGAGGCGATCTCCGTGGTGACCAACGGGCTGGCGCTGGCGACGCACTTCGGCGACGGGCGGCTGCGCGCGGTGGACGTGGCCGCCGGCATCGCCGGTTCGGTCGTCAAGGACAGCGTCTCCGACCAGGTGGTGTGGCAGGAGTACCTGGAGACGGTGATCCGGGAACGGGACGGCTGGCGGGACTTCTACCGCGCGGCCCGGAGCGTCTAGTGACCGGACCGGTGCTGCTGGGGGTGCGGCACCACGGCCCCGGGTCAGCGCGCGCGGTGCGCCGGGTGCTGATGGCGTACCAGCCGGAGATCGTCCTGATCGAGGGGCCGCCCGAGGCCGACCCGCTGGTCCCGCTGGCCGGCGACGAACAGATGCGTGCCCCGGTCGCGCTGCTGGCCTATCCCGCCGGAAGCCGTGAGGCGGGGCCGGACGCGGATCCGCGCGCGCGGCGGGGGCTGCCGGCCACGTTCTGGCCGTTCGCCGAGTTCTCCCCGGAGTGGCAGGCGATCCGGTGGGCGGTCGCGCACGACGTACCGGTGCGCTTCGTCGACCTGCCGGCGGCGGTGCTGCTGGCCGGGGGCCGCCAGCGCAGCCCGGCGGTGCGTACCGACCCGATCGGGGCGCTGGCCGCGGCGGCCGGCTACGACGACGCGGAGCGCTGGTGGGAGGACGTGGTCGAACACCGCCACGAGGCCGGCGGCGGGGATGACGAGCTGGCCGCCGCGCTGCGCCCGTTCGGCGCGATCGCGGAGGCGATGGCGGAGGTCAGGGCGCACGCCGAGGCCGAGCCGGACGACGCGGCGCGGGAGGCGGCC
>DATEJJ010001174.1:0-3902 GCA_035278125.1 Rugosimonospora sp. | reverse complement strand
CGGGGTGCACGAGGCCGGCCAGCCGCCGGCGCAGCTGCGCAACGGCAAGCCGTTCTGCCCGCGGCACGGCGCGCCCCTGGCCGACCTGGGGCCGTGGCCCCGGGCGGTGTCCATCGCGGTACGCGTGTCCGGGCTGGCCTGGCACCGGTTCGCGCTGACCGAGGCGGAGCCGCTGGTGGTGGGCCGGGCGCCGGAGGAAGCCGGCGGCATCCCGATCGGGCTGGCCCTCGACGAGCGCGGGCTGCGCTGGGTGAGCCGCAGCCACGTACGGGTGGAGCTGCGCGGGCACCGGCTGCAGGTGACCGACATCAGCACCAACGGCACCACGCTGCTACAGCGCTCCGGGCCGGGCGAGGAGCCGCAACGCACCGCGCTGCGCAACGGCGAGACCGCGCCGATCGGCGAGTGGGACACCGTGGAGATCTTCGAAGGCGTGGAGCTGGCCCGGGCCATCCGCTCGGCCGGGCCGCCGCCCGGATCCCCCACCACCTCGGTGCTGACTGAGGCACCTACCCAGGCGATCCGGCTGAACCGCTAGGCCGGCCGCCGGTCCGGCCGGTCAGCCGCCGGTACGCGGGCGCAGCGCGATGGCCTGCAGGAAGATCTGGCCGATCTTCGACGGGTCCGGCGCGACGAACGCGCCGCCGCCCTGCGCCGCCTGCGCGATCTTCGTCAGCTCGCCCTTGTCCGCCTCGGGCCCGATGCCGATGAGGATCACCTGGATCGGCCGGTTCGGGTCGACCACCTTCTGCAGCTGCGCGGTCAACTGGTCCAGGGTCAGGCCGCCCGGGTTGTCGTTCTGCCCGTCCGTCATGATCACCAGACCGTTGCTGCGCCCCGGATCCCAGTCCTGCTGCACCGCCTTGTACGCGGCCAGGGCCGTGTCGTACAGCCCGGTGTTGCCGTTCTTCTTCGGCGCCACCTGGTTCAGCACGCCCTGCAGCCGGGTACGCTCACCGGCCAGCGGCACGATCGGGGACAGCACCCGGTACGGCTTGGTGCCGTCCATGTCCGTGGAGAAGACCCAGAGCCCGACCGACCAGTTGTCGTCGAACAGGCTCAGCCCCTGCGCCGCCGCCTTCACGGTGACCTGCTCCCGGGTCAGCCCGCCGGCGGTGGGTACCGGGGTCAGCATCGAGCCGGACACGTCGATCACGGCCAGCAGCCGGCCGGGCTGGGTCACCGCGCTCCAGGTGGACAGCACCTGCTCCGCCAGGCGCGGGTCCACGGCTCCGCCGGCCGGCAGCGGGCCGGCGGGCGTACCCGTGCCGAGGCTGGCGCCGGTGCCGAAGGTACCGCCCGGCCCGCGCAGGTTGGCCGCGGCGAGCCGGTTACGGAAGTCGGCCGTGGACAGCGCGGTACGCAGGCTCTCCGCGAGTACCTTGACCGCGGGCGTGGCACCGGGCATCACCGCGTACGGGTAGTCCATCGCCGGCGGCCCCGGGTCGAGGTAGATACCCGCCAGCGGCACCGGCGGACCACCCTGGTTGTACCCGAGCAGCGACTGCTCCGTCAGCGGCGCCACGCTCAGGCTCGACGCCACCGTGGCCAGATCGCTCGCCCGCGGGAACTTCCCGAGCAGATCGGCCCGTACCGCCGACTTGCCCGTGGCCAGCCCCCGCATCAGCGCGACGGTCGCGGCCTGCGGATCGGCACCCGGCGCCGCCGAGACCGCCCTGGTCAACGCCAGCAGCCCGGACAGCCCCGAGGCGTCCCGCGCCGGGTCCACCACGCCGGTGTGCAGCGTGCTGCTGGCGCCCAGCCGGCTCAGCAGATCCGTCCAGGTCGGCATCTTCGCCGGCCAGCCCAGCTGCTTCGCGATCGGCTGCGGCATCGCCAGCACCACCGGGGTACTCGCGATCGAAGGCGCCGCCGCCGGTATCCGGGCCGGGGCGACCTGACGCAGCCGCTGCAGCCACATCGACGAGTCGGGAATCCACACGTCGGTGACCCGCGTCTTGGTGCTCGCCTCACCCAGGCCGGTCAGGATCGTGCTGCCCTGCGCGGCCACCGCCGCCGCCATGTCGGCCGGATCGCTCGCGGTCACGGTCACGGTGACGCACGACCCGCGTGCCTTGGCCCAGGCGTCGGCCGCCGAGCTGACGGTCGGCGCGATGTCCGGCGTGGCCGAGATCGTCAGGGTCTGGATGCCGCCGGTACAGGTCTTGCCGTGCAGGTAGTGGTACGCACCGTAGCCACCCGCGCCGAGAGCCGCCACCGACACCAGCGTCGCGATCACGCTGGCGGCAGCCCGGAATCTCTGCGGTTGGCGGTGGCGTCCAGTCACAGGTACTCATGTTTTAGAAGCGTGGCCGAGAAGACCATGTACGTTCGGCCTAAAGTTATTACCGTGACACCTTCATCACAACAATTTTGTACGAGCGGTGACGAAGTCCGTCCGCTGCGTTCCATTGATCTACCCCACCGCTACCCGTCGCACGATCGCCCGTAGCGACTCCTCGACGTCTTCGATGGGTCGGTCCGGTTGAAACACGAGCCAGTCTACGGCTACCACGAGGCCGACCCCGAACAGAGCCGACGAGGCGACGCGTACGTCCAGGTCAGCGGGGAAGTCGCCGGCGTCGACACCAGCCTGGAGCACGCCCGCGACCACGCCGAGCACCTCTTCGCGCAGCAGCCGGAGGGTGCTCTGCCACTCCCGGTTGGTACGCCACATTTCGGACAGGAGCAGCTGCGCGAAGGCCCGGTACCGCTGGATGTACGCGAGCTGCGCGCGGATCAGCGCGGCCACCGCCTCGCGCGCCGGCAGCCCCGCGCTGACCTCGCGAAACTCCGCCGTGAGCAGCCCGACGCCGTGCCGCAGCAGTTCCTCGAACAGCTCGGTCTTCGAGGTGAAGTTGTAGTACACGGTGCCCTTGGCGACCCCGGCCCGTACCGCGATGTCGTCCACCGTGGTCGCGGCGAAGCCGCGCTCGGCGATCAGGTCCACCGCGGCCTCGTACAGCTTCTGCCGGGTGTCGGCGCGCCGCCGGGTACGCCCGTCCACCTGTGCCCTCACCCTCCACCCCCTACATGACCAGCTCCGGGTGCAGCCTGGCCGGGGTCAGCCGGCGCGCCCGGCGCGCAGCGACCACGCTGAGCGCGAAGGCGCCCGCCGCGTACCCGGCCAGCACCAGACAGCCGGTGACGACCGTACCGGTAGACCCCCCGTCGATGAGGTGACGGAGCCCGTCCACCACGTACGTCATGGGCAGGTACGGGTGGATCGCGCGGAAGAAGGCCGGCGAGGTCTGCACCGGGTACGTGCCGCCGGACGAGGTGAGCTGGAGCATGAGCAGCGCCAGCGCGACCAGCCGACCGGCTGGGCCGAGCCGGGCACCGAGCCACTGCACCAGCGCGCTGAACGCGAGCGCGGTGAGCAGCAGGTACCCGGCGGTGGCCAGCGGGTGCGCCGGCGCCAGTCCCAGCCCGACGCGCAGCACGGCGAACAACAGCATCGCCTGCACCGCGCCCAGCACCAGGCCGGGCAGCCAGCCGGCGAGCGCGACCCGCCGGGCCGGCGCGCCGGACAGCACGTGCCGCCGGTTGACCGGCCGCAACACCATGTAACTGATCATCGAGCCGACCCAGAGCGCCAGTCCGATGAAGTACGGCGCGAAGCCCACCCCGTAAGTCGCGGCCGCGTTGCGTACCTGCCGGTCCAGCGCGACCGGGTCGCCGAGCACGCCGGCCCGGGCCGCGATGCTGTCCGGGTCGTACCCCGGGATCTTCGCCGCGCCCGCGGCCAGCCCGCTGGCCAGTTGGTCGGCCCCACCCTGCAGGCTGGCCAGGCCGCCGGCCAGCCGCCGGGCGCCCGAGTCCAGATCGCTCAGGCCGGCATCCAGGGTCCGGGCGCCGGTGGACAGCCGGTACAGGCCACCGCTGAGCTGCGTGGCGCCCTG
>DATEJJ010001173.1:0-13430 GCA_035278125.1 Rugosimonospora sp. | reverse complement strand
AGGGGCCAAGCCACCCCAGGGGCCAAGCCACCCCAGGGGCCAAGCCACCCCAGGGGCCAAGCCACCCCAGGGGCCAAGCCACCCCAGGGGCCAAGCCACCCCAAGGCCGGGTCACCCTCGGGGCCGGGTCATCCCGAGGCCGAGAGGCTTCAAGAGTCGGGCCTTCAAAGGCCGCCGCTACCGAGGACTCGTCTGGCGAACGGAACCGACGCGGAGTAGAGGCCGGTGTCGGTAGCGAATGGCGTTCCCGGAGCTGGCTTGGTGAGACTACGTAGTGGCGAAACCGGCGATACACCGCTAGTCATGATCGGATTCGGGATGATCTGAAGTTGCCGGCAAATTGTGCAATCGAGTGCGCCTTTTGCCGGCAGATTCCGATCAAGTACCGCCCTTTCGTGATCACAATGACCTCCGCGCACCCAACCGCGCAGTCCGACCCATGCTCGACGCAGATCTTGAAACGCTAGTGCGTCCCGGAGTGCACTAACCGGTCAGGGTTCAGCACGTCGCGCGTGCAGCGGCCAAGGGTGCGGCGCGGGTGGCGCGGCCGCCACGGTGCGCGTGGGGGTGGATCGCTCCACTGAGGAGGCGGAGGAGAAGACGCCACACCTGGACCAGGGCATGCCGAAGCCGACGACGGCGCGAGGCGTACAAGCGGACCTGGCGCGAGATACGGCAGGGCGGCGCCCGCGAGGCGCGGCCGACCGTCACGCTCAGCGGCGACGGGTACGCAGATGGCGTCAAAAACGGTGCCCCGCAAGGCTTCCGCCTCGGCACCGACCACTGTGGAATCGGGTGCGGCCCAGCGGCCGTGAGCGAACCGGTGGAGCGCACGCCGCACTCACACCGGTTCGCTCAATTCCGTGCGCATTACGACACGCGAACGGCAAAACGCGACGCGGGGCACCGCCCTACACTAAGTAGGGAAATGGTGCCCCGCAGGCCGAACCTCTGGGATGGCCGCGTAGCCGGAACGGCGCGCCGGAATCAGGCGAGGACGCGGACCTTCTCCGCCTGCGGGCCCTTCTGACCCTGCGCGATCTCGAACTCTACGCGCTGACCGTCCTCCAGCGATTTGTAGCCGTCCATGTTGATCGCGGAGAAGTGGACGAACACGTCCTGTCCTCCGTCGACCGCGATGAAGCCATAGCCCTTCTCGCTGTTGAACCACTTGACGGTGCCCTGTGCCACGGTGCACTTCCTCACTTCGATGGTGCTAGGTCTCTCGACCCCCGACCCCACCGCGGGGCCGGGGCCGCTACCGAATCCGAATGCCTGGCGGGGCATTGGGAAAGTAGCGACCGAATACGCACGCTACACGAGCGAGACCCGCCCCGCACGCCCCCATTTCGGACAGGAGGGTCACAGTCGAGCCTCGATAGGTTTCGTAGCGTAAACGCCTCTCTGCGACACTGTGCCGGTGAATACGACCGTGTTGGTACGCAGGGTCGCGCCCACGGATGCGGCGCGGGTACGGGCTCTGCGTCTGGAGATGCTGGCCGATGCGCCGTTGGCCTTCATCGAGCGGCTCGACGAGGCGGCTGCCCGCCCGCACGAACAGTTCCGCACGCGGCTGGCGGAGCGGGCCCGGGGCGGTGACGCGGCGCAGTTCGTGGCGGAGGTGGACGGTGTGTTCGTGGCGCAGGCGGGCGGGTACGCGCTCGGGCAGGCGGCCGGAACCACGCTGCTGTACGCGGTGTACGTGTCCCCGCAGTGGCGCGGTACGGGGCTGCTGGAGCGGCTTGTCGAGGCGGTTGCGGCGTGGTCCCGCGCGGTCGGGCGGTCCGTGCTGGAGTTGGAGGTGCTCACCTCCAACTCCAGGGCCATCCGCGCGTACCAGCGGCTGGGTTTCACGGACACGGGCCGGCGCGCGCGGCACCCCACCGTGCCGGTGCTGACCGAGCTGATAATGGCCCGCCCGGCCTGACCTACACGTGCCGCCGTGACTGGACGATGCGGAAGCGGCTGGCCACGTAGGCACCGTCGGTGAGCGCGGCGTTGGCGGCCGGGTTGGCGCCGCTGCCGTGGAAATCGGAGAACGCGGCCGACTGGTTGACGAACACGCCGCTGGTCAGGTTGGCGGACAGGTGGACGCCGGCGTCCACCGCGGCCCGCTCGACCTCGTCCAGGACCTCCGGCGCGGTCGCGTAGACCGAGGCGGTCAGCGCGCCTTTGGCGCTTCCCAGTTGGCGGAAAATCTGCACGCTCTGCGCGGTCGAGTCGGTGGCGATCACAAAGGAGATAGGCCCAAACCACTCGCTGCTGAAAGTTGCGGCGTCGCTCGAATCCAGCTTGAGGATCAGGGGGGTACGCACGGCCGCGCCCGGATACTTCGGGTGCGCGACCTCGCGCGAGTCGAGCAGTACCTCGCCCTGCTTGCGAGCCCGCCCGAGCCGGTCCAGTACGCCCTCGTTGACGATTGCCCCGGTCAGTTCGACGGCGCGCGTGTCGTCACCGGTCAGCTTCGCCACCGCACCGGCAATGCCGGCCGCCACCTCGTCGAAACTCTTGTGTCCGCCCTCTGTCTCGATACCGTCGCGCGGGACAAGAATGTCCTGTGGCGCGGTACACATCTGTCCACTGTAGAGAGTAAGGGAAAAGGCGACGTTCCGGCACAGCCCGGCGAAGTCGTCGGTGCCGTCCACGATCACGGTGTTGACGCCTGCCTTCTCGGTGAACACGACGGCCTGTCGGGCGTTCGCCTCCAGCCAGTCCCCGAACGCGGTGGAGCCGGTGAAGTCGATGATCCGTATCTCGGGCCGCAGCGCGAGGGTGGCTGCGAGCTTCTCGTCCGGCTCCTCGGCGGCCAGCGTCACCAGGTTGGGGTCGAAGCCCGCCCCGGCGAGCACCTCGCGCGCGTACCGGACGGTTATCGCGAGGGGCAGTACGGCGCGCGGGTGCGGCTTCACGATGACCGGGTTCCCCGTCGCCAGCGAGGCGAACAGTCCCGGGTACGAGTTCCAGGTGGGGAACGTGTTGCAGCCGATGACGAGCGCCACTCCGCGCGGTACCACGTGGAAAGTCTTCGACATGCGCAACGGCGCGTCCTTGGCCGGCCGCTCCCACGTGGCCGCCGCCGGGTGCCGGGTCTGCTCCGCGTACGCGTAGGCCAGCGCCTCCAGCGCCCGGTCCAGCGCGTGCGTGCCGCCGGCCTGGAACGCCATCACGAACGCCTGCCCGGTGGTGGCGTGTACCGCGTGCGCGAGTTCGAAGACGTGCTTGTGCAGCCGGTCCAGGATCTCCAGGCAGACGCCGGCGCGTACGTCGGGCCCGGCGTCGCGCCACGCGGGCAGCGCGGCGCTGGCCGCCTCGATCAGCGCGTCGGGCGAGCTGTGCGGGTACCGCACGCCGAGCGGGACGCCGAACGGCGAGGACTCGGTGGCCACGGTACCGGCGGCGCCCGGCTGGTTCAGCGGGAAGTCGGCGCCCAGGTACGCCTGGAACGCGGCCTCGCCGGCCGGAGCGGCGTCCTCGCCGTACACGCGCGGGCTGGGCGACTCGGGGTAGTGCGACCAGTACCCGCGCCCGGCGATCGCCGCCAGGGCTTGGCGCAGCGTGTCCGCGTGCTTCGCGTACAGATCGTCGGTCGGGCTGGCAACAGTGGCAGTCATGAAGCCATCATGCTTCGCCGCCGTGAGCTAGGTGAAATCACCGCGACACCACCCGTGAAATACCCCGGAATTGGTCGAGAGGACGCTCGCACAGCGCCTCCGGCACTGGGTCGTGGGTCGCCCGATTTCTCGGGGCCCTCACGGCGATGCGTCCTCCCGCACGGAGCATCCTGCGCGCCTGACGACCCGTCGTCAAGGGCTCCGGCACCGAGTATTCGACCCACAGCTCATCACCGATTACTCATCGCTACCACGCGTTCATCTCGGTGAGTCATCGGCGCTGATCCTGCGTGTACACGTGAGTGTCTTTGGTCACGATGGGTCACAGCAACCCCGGAAAAATCATCCGATCGATGATCACCCGGGCAGGTCACCGACCCAGCAGACCCGCCTCCCGCGCGGCCCGCAGCGAGGGCTTGACCCGGTACGTGGGACCGACCAGATCGGCCACCGCGTCCAGGGTCTTCAGCCCCTCGCCGGTGTTGTAGACCACTGTCTCGGCGGTCGGATCGAGCTTGCCGGCGGCCACCAGCTTGCCCAGCACCGCCGCGGTCACCCCGCCCGCCGTCTCGGCGAAGATGCCGGTGGTCCGGGCCAGCGCCCGGATGGCGTCCCGGATCTCGTCGTCGTCCGCGTAGTCCATCCAGCCGCCGGTACGGCGTACCGCCTCCAGCGCGTACAGGCCGGCGGCGGGGTCGCCGATGTTGAGGGACTTGGCGATCCCGGTCGGGCGTACCGGCGTGATGGTGTCGGTACCGTCGTGCAGCGCCTTGGCGATCGGGTTGCAGCCCGCCGACTGGGCGCCGAACACCCGCCACGGCGTATCCGGTACCAGGCCGATCTCGACCAGTTCGGCGAACGCCTTGTCCACCTTGGTCAGCAGCTCGCCACTGGCCATCGGGATGACCACCTGGGCCGGCAGCCGCCAGCCGAGCTGCTCGGCCACCTCGTACCCGAGGGTCTTCGAGCCCTCGGCGTAGTATGGCCGCACGTTCACGTTGACGAAGGCGGTGTCCTCGAACTCGTCGGTCTCGGTCAGCTCCGAGCACAGCCGGTTCACGTCGTCGTAGGAGCCCTCGATGGCCACCACGTCGCCGCCGTACACCGCGGTCGTGAGGATCTTGCCAGGCTCCAGGTCGGCCGGGATGAACACCACGGACGGTACGCCCGCGCGGGCGGCGTGCGCGGCGACCGAGTTGGCCAGGTTGCCGGTGGAGGCGCAGGCGAACCGGGTGAACCCGAGCCCCCGCGCGGCGGTCAGCGCGACCGACACCACCCGGTCCTTGAACGAGTGGCTGGGGTTGGCGGAGTCGTCCTTGACCCAGAGGCCGCCGGTGATGCCCAGTTCGGCGGCGAGCGCGTCGGCGCGTACCAGCGGGGTCATGCCGGGGTTCAGGGTGACCCGGGTGGCCGGGTCCTGGCCCACGGGCAGCAGCGGCGCGTACCGCCAGATGTTGGCCGGGCCCGCCTCGATCTGTTCCCGGGTGACCTGCTTGAGCACATCGAAGTCGTAGCCGACCTCAAGCGGGCCGAAGCACTCGTAACAGGCGTGCTGCGCGGCGAGCGGGAACCGGGCGCCGCAGCCGCGGCAGACCAGGTGCCGGGCGGCGGAGGGGGCGGGCGTGGTGGTGCCGGCGGGTGCGTCGACGGTCGACGTCATGCGAGGACTTCCTCTCATCTTCCCGGGTCTGCGCTCCCGGACGGACTTGGCACCTGCCGGTATCGCCTCAACGTCGAGTCGATCGCGGTGGTTGCCGGGGCTTCATCGGGCCGGTCCCTCTGCCCCTCTGGATGAGGTATTCGGTTGTGACGTGATGATAACCGAACGCGCCCGGTTCTCCAGCCGGGGGTCGGGTCAGCTCACGATGTCCTTGCGCAGGAACCGCCACCAGGCCAGACCGAGGAAGAGCGTGCCGTAGATCACGGCGGAGACGCACCCCTTGATCAGATCGTCGGTCTGTACCGGGTTGGACAGCAGGCCGAGCCACGCCTGCGCGTAGTGGGTGGGCAGGTACGGCCGGATCGAGCCGAGCGCGGTGATCTGGTCCAGGATGCTGGACAGGATCTGCAGTAGCACCGCGCCGCCCACCGCGCCCAGCGGCGCGTCGATGGACACGGACAGCAGGAACGCGAGCCCGGCCACCACGAGCAGGCTGACCGCGAGGTACCCGACGATCGCGAGCAGCCGCACCAGGCCGGTACCGGCGGGCAGGTCCCCGGCGACCATCGAGCGCAGCGGGTGCCACCCGTACCGCAGCGTGCCCAGCAGCAGGGCGGTACCGGTCAGCAGGGCCAGCGCCACCAGGCTGGTGACCGCGGCCACGAGCAGCTTGATGCCGAGCAGCCGGGCCCGGGGTACCGGGATGGCCAGCAGGTAGCGCAGGGAGCCCCAGGTGGCGTCGCTGGACACGGTGTCACCGCAGAACAGCGCGACCACCACGATGAGCAGGAAGGAGGAGGAGACGAGCAGGGTGAACAGCGCGAAGTTGAGCCCGCCGTCGGTGGCCACCCGGACCAGCGAGGCGAACTGCCCGTTGCGGTCGTTGTTGTCCCCCTGACCGCTGTCGAACTCGAAGGCGGCCAGCACGATGAGCGGTAGTAGCACCATGAAGCCCAGCGCGAACTGGGTACGCCGCCGGCTCAACTGCCGCCGCGCCTCGGTACGGAAGCTGAACGTGGCGTGCGGGCGGTACCCGGGCGCGGCCGCCTCGCGTACCGGCTCCTCGGTCAGGGTCTGCATCACCGCTCCCCACTCGCCTTGGTGTCCCCGCCCACCAGGGACAGGAACGCGTCCTCCAGCCGCCGGCGCGGTACCACCCGGTCCACCCCGACGCCCGCGTTGACCAGTGCCGCCACCACCGCCGCGCGGGAGGCGCCGTCCAGGTCAACCACCAGGGTGCCGTTGCCGTCCGGATGCACCGTGTTGACACCGGTCAGCCCGCCCAGCACCGCCCTGGCGGCGACCGCGTCGGAGACGTCGAACTGCACCGAGGGCGAGTCGCCCACGATCTCGTCCACCTGCCCGGCCGCGACCACGAGCCCCTTGTGCACCACCACGACGTGGGTACAGGTCTGCTCCACCTCGGCCAGCAGATGCGATGAAAGCAGGACCGCCCGGCCCCGGTCCGGGTCCGCGTACCGCTGAAGGACCCTTCGCATCTCGGCGATCTGCGGCGGATCGAGCCCGTCGGTCGGCTCGTCGAGCACCAGCAGCTCCGGCAGGCCGAGCATGGCCTGCGCGATGGCCAGCCGCTGCTTCATGCCGTGGCTGTACTTCTTCACCTTCCGGTGGATCGCCTCGCCCAGCCCGGCGATGTCCAGCGCCTCCTCGAAGTGCGCGTCCGCCTCGGGCCGCCCGGTGGCCTGCCAGTAGAGCTTGAGGTTGGCCAGGCCGGAGACGTGCGGCAGGAAGCCGGGGCCCTCCACCAGCGCGCCCAGCCGGGACAGTACCGGCGCGCCGGGAGCCAGCCGGTGGCCGAAGATGTAGATGTCCCCCGCCGTCGCCCGGGTCAGCCCCATCAGTACCCGCAGCGCGGTCGTCTTGCCCGCGCCGTTCGGGCCGAGCAGGCCGACCACCTGTCCACGGTGGACGGTGAAGTCCACGTGGGACACCGCGACGAACCCGTCGCCGTACTCCTTGCGCAGGCCGTTCACCACGAGCGGGGTGTCGGTGTACTCGGGGCGGGCGGGTACCCGCGCCGCGCGGTACCGGCGCCGCCCGATCAGGATCGCCACGCCGAGACCCAGCAGTACCAGCACCACCAGGGCCAGCAGCACCCAGCGCCAGATCACGCTCGGGGTGACGATCGGTTCGCTGTGGACGGTCGGCAGGTGCAGCGCGGTATCGCCGAGGGCGATGGCGTACAGGGTCGGGTCGGGCGGGGTGGCGTACCCCTGGTCGGAGGTGGCCACGGTGACCCGGAGCAGGTGCCCGGGCTGGAACTGGTGCACGATCCCGGGCAGGGTGACCGTCACCGGCTGTGCCGTGTCGAGAGTCCTGGGCAGGCCCGTCAGCCGGACCGGGGCGACCAGACCGTCGGGCAGCGTGGCGCCGCTCTTCGGGTCCACGTCGTACAGCTTCACGAACAGCACGGCCTCGCCGGTCGGTGACGCGGCCCGCACCTGTACCGTCGGTGCGCCCACGACGTCCACAGTGGACTTGAGCGGCGCCGAGTAGAAGTCGGCGTGCTGCCCGGGTACGTCGGTACCGGCGGCGCCGGACAGGTTCACCAGCGCGCCACCGGAGCCGGGGATGGTGGACACCGCGGCGGGCGTACCGGCGGGCGGGTTGGCCACCGGCTGCGGCGGGCCGGCCAGGGTGACCGTGGTCTGCGCGTTGCCGCCCAGGCCCGGGTAGTCACGCACGGAGAAGCCGAGCGCCACGTACCCGTTGGTGTTGGCGTCCAGCCCCGCGATGCGCGAGTAGGTGAAGCTGGTGGCCGGGGCGGGGCCGGTACCGCGCAGGTAGTGGTCGAGCCACTGGACCGTGAGGTACTTCACCCGGTCCTGGTCGCTCTGCGGGCCCGCGCCGCCATCGTGCCCGCCGGTGAACCAGGCCACCCGCACCGGGGTACCGTGCGCGGCGATCCCGCGCGCGTTCGCCTCCGCCTCGGACAGCGGGAAGAGCGAGTCGGCCTCGCCCTGTACCAGCAGGGTGGGCGCGGTGATCCGGTCGAGCACCGAGGCGGGACTGGACCGGCGCAGCAGGTCCACCGCCGGCTGGTTGCCCCGGCCCGTGGTCGCGATCGCCAGGTACGCCTGGCAGATGTCCGGCGCGAAGCGGCCGCAGGTCGGATCCGAGGTCGGCGCGCCCGGCAGCAGCGGATCGGTGGGGGCGCCGCCGCTGCCGAAGAACAGGCCGGCCCAGCCCTTCTTGAACACACCGTCCACCGGGGACCTGCCGGTCGCCTCGGGCAGGAACGCCGACGCCAGGTCGTTCCAGGTGATCTGCGGCACGATCGCGTCCACCCGGTGGTCGTACCCGGCGAGCATCAGGGCGAGGCCGCCGCCGTACGAGCCGCCGACGACGCCGACGCGCGGGTCGTTCGGGCCGTCCTGGCGTACCTCGGGGCGGGCGGCCAGCCAGTCCAGCAGGCGGGACGCGTCGCGTACCTCCCAGTCGGGGCTGTCCAGGTGGATCTGCCCGCCGCTGCGCCCGAAGCCCTCGGCGGTCCAGGTCAGCACCGCGTACCCCCGGTCCGCCAGGTCCTGCGCGTCGGTGCGCACGCTGTCCTTGGTACCCCCGAATCCATGGGCCAGCAGCACGGCGGGCGCCGGGTGCGCCGCGGACGCCGCGCGGGGGCGGTAGTAGGTGGTGTCCAGGGCGACCGGGGTCGTGCCGTCCGGGCCGGTGCGGACGGTGAGCATCTGGCTGATCGTGGTGTAGGCCGCCGGGCTGGGCCAGGCCGCCCAGCCGACGAGCGCGACCAGCACAGCGAGTGCGATCGATCCGGCCACCACGCGCGACCTGGTCAACCGGGGCCTACGGGACAAGACGCGCGGCAGTCTCATGCGAAGAACGGTAGCCGGACCGCGGAGGCACCTGTGCGGCCTCTCAGGGGATCCTCAGCCTCCGGACGGTGCCGGGCGGCATAGGCTCGCGGCGTGACGGACGCGCCGACCAACTCCCTGACCCTGACCGCGAGCCTGCGGCCGGCCGCGCTGGATGCCCGGCGCGGCATCGTCCGGGTGCACGGCGAGGTGCTCACCGCGCTCGGGCTGCGCCCCGGCGACCCGATCGGGCTGTCCGGGCGGCGGCAGACCGCCGGCATCGCGGCGCTCGCCGAGTCCGGCGCCAGCCGCGCCCTGCTCTACGCCGACGACCTCACCCTCGGCAACCTCGGCATCCGCGACGGCGGCCAGGTCACCGTGACGCCGGCGCCGATCCGCGCGCTGCACCAGGTCACCCTGGACGGTCCGGTCAACATCGTCGCCCTGGTCAGCCCGGAGACGCTGCGGCTGGCGCTGCTCGGCAAGATCGTCACCCGGGACGACAACGTCTCGCTGCTGCCGCAGGACGTGCTGCCGGCCAAGGACGCCCGACCGCTGATGGAGGCCGCGCGGCGCAGCCTTGCCAATACCATCGGGTACGGGTGGACCAGCGCGCTGCTGAACGTGACGGGTACCGAGCCGGACGCCTGCGGCATGGTCACCATGGACACCGTGGTCGGCTGGCGGAACGGCCAGGTCACGCACTCCAGCTCCGCACCCGCCCCGGCCGCCGAGGACGCCGGCACCGCCACCGGGGAGCCGCCCAGCATCGAGGACCTGCCCGGGCTGCGCAGCCAGGCGCAGGAGCTGACCGAGCTGCTGGACCTGGGCTTCCACCACCGGGAGGTGCTCGGCCGGCTGGGTACCACGGTCACGCTCGGCGTACTGATCAGCGGGCCGGCCGGGTCGGGGAAGTCGGCGCTGGTACGCGCGGTCGCCGCGACCGTACGGGCGTCGGTGGTGACGCTCTGGGCGCCCGAGGTCGTCGCGCTCGCCGCGAACGACGCCGCCGCCCGGCTGCGCGACGCCTTCGGGCGGGCCCGCGCCAAGCCACCCGGCGTGGTGGTCATCGCCGATGTCGAGGCGCTCGCCCCGCGCGAGGGCGGCCCGAGTCCACTGTCGACGGTGTTCCGCCAGGTCACCGTCGAGTCGCTGGCCGCCGGCGTATCGGTGGTGTGCACCACCAGCCGGCCCGAGTCGGTGGACCCGTCGCTGCGCGCGCCGGGCATGCTCGACCACGAGCTGGCGGTACCGCTGCCGGACGTGGCCATGCGCCGGGAGCAGCTCGGCGTGCTGACCCGGCGGATGCCGCTCGCCGAGGACGTGCACCTGGACGAGGTGGCCGCGCGTACCCCCGGCTTCGTGGCCGCGGACCTGGCCGCGCTGGTACGCGAGGCGGGCGTACGGGCCGCGCTGCGGCAGAAGTCGGCCGAGGCGCCGGTGGTGGCCGCCGCGGACTTCGCCGCCGCGCTGGAGGTGGTCCGCCCGACCAGCATGGCGGAGTCCACATTGGAGCTTGCCAAGGTGACCCTGGACGATGTCGGGGACATGGCCTCGGTGAAGGAGATGCTGACCGAGTCGGTACTGTGGCCGCTCACGTACCCGGACACCTTCGCCCGGCTCGGCGTGCAGCCGCCACGCGGCGTACTCCTGTACGGGCCGCCCGGGTGCGGCAAGACGTACCTGGTGAAGGCGATCGCCGGTACCGGCAAGGCGAACGTGCTCTCGGTCAAGGGTGCCGAGCTGCTGTCCAAGTGGGTGGGCGAGAGCGAGCGGGCGGTACGCGAGCTGTTCCGCCGGGCCCGGGAGGCGGCGCCGACACTGGTCTTCCTGGACGAGGTGGACGCGCTGGCGCCGGTACGCGGGCAGGCGACCGACGGCGGTACCACCGACCGGGTGGTGGCCTCGCTGCTCACCGAACTGGACGGGGTGGAGCTGCTGCGCAGCGTGGTCGTCGTGGGCGCGACCAACCGGCCGGACCTGGTGGACCCGGCGCTGCTACGCCCGGGCCGGCTGGAGCGGCTGGTGTACGTACCGCCGCCGGACGGGCCGGCGCGGGCGGAGATCCTGCGCGCCGCCGCCCGTACCGTGCCACTGGCACCGGACGTGGACCTGGACACGTTGGCGTCCACACTGGACGGTTTCTCGGCGGCGGACTGCGCGGCGCTGATCCGGGAGGCGGCGCTGGCCGCGATGCGGGAGTCGCTGGACGCGGCGACCGTGACTGCGGCTCACGTCTCGACCGCGCGCACCCGGGTACGCCCGTCCCTGGACCCCGCCCAGGTGCTCTGGCTGTCCACCTACGCCGAGCAGCACGTCGCGGGCTGAGCGAGCGCGAGGAGCGGAGCGACGACGCCCGAGCGCAGCCTCGGGTGCCACAGCCTGAGCGTCAGTGGCGGCGGCCGGCGGTGCGGGCTCGGGAGCGGGTGGCGCGCAGCCGGCGCAGCCTGCCCACCAGCACCGGGTCGTGCTCGACCGCGGCCGGGTTGTCCAGCAGCGCGTTGAGCACCTGGTAGTAGCGGGTCGCCGACAGGTCGAACTGGTCGCGGATGGCCTGCTCCTTGGCGCCCGCGTGCTTCCACCACTTGCGCTCGAACGCGAGCATCTCCCGCTCCCGCTCGGCCAGCCCCGGCCCGCCCCCCTGGTCGTCGTCGACGACGTCGTCGATCTCGGGCGGCGCGGGCACCTGCCGCGGGATGTGCGGTCGGGCAACCTCCAGCATCGGCGTGGGGGCGATGACGATCTCACCTGTGTCGACGTCCACCGGCTCCATGAAGCGAGAGCCTAACTGCCCCGGGTGACACTCTCGTCACACCCGTATGACCGCGATACCGGCCGCCTCGTACGCCGCCACCGTCTCGTCCGCCGCGCCCGCGTCGGTGACCAGCGTGTTCACCCGTTCGATCGGGCAGATCCGGGCAAAAGCGTGGCCGCCGAGCTTGGAACTGTCCGCGATAATCACGACCTTCCGGGCACGCGCCACCATCAGGTTGTTCATCGCGGCCTCGCCCTCGTGGTGCGCGGCGGCGCCCAGCTGGACGTCGATCGCGTCCACCCCGAGCAGGGCGATGTCCAGCGTCACCTCGCGCAGGATCCCGCCGGCCAGCGGGCCGACCAGCTCGAAGGACTGCGGCCGGACGACGCCGCCGGTCACCACGATCTTCATCCGGGACCGGACCAGAAGCTCGTTCGCGATGTTCAGCGCATTGGTCACCACGGTCAGCTGGGCGCCGTCCGGGGTACTCGCCAGGTCCGGGCGTACCGCGAGCGCGCGGGCCACCTCCGTGGTGGTGGTACCGCCGTTGATCGCGACCACCATGCCCGGCGAGACCAGGGCCGCGGCCGCGGCGCCGATACGCTGCTTCTCCGCCGAGTGCTTGGCCGTCTTGTACCGCAGCGGCAGGTCGTACGAGACGCCACTGGCCACCGCACCGCCCCGGGTACGGGTGATCATCTGCTGCTGCGCCAGCTGGTCGAAGTCGCGGCGGATCGTGGCCTGCGACACGTTCAGCTTCTCCGCCGCCTCCTCGACACTGACCCGGCCACTGTTCGTGAGGAGTTCGAGCAGCGCGTTCCAGCGCGCGTACCGGTCCACCGAACCTCCTCCTGAACACTCGCTGCGGGATGAGTGCACAAATCATGCGCGAAACATGACCAGAACGTCGAGTCATCTGCGCGAAATTGATTGTGGGCGTGGCTGGCGCCCCGGCCCGGCGCCCTGCACAATGATGCGCGAAACTAACGCATATTGCGCCGGCGCGCGCAGTTCGGCGCACGGGAGGTGGCATGATCAGCGCGGCCGCGGTGATCGCGATCGACGTCGGCGGCACCGGGATCAAGTGCGCGGTCATCGACGCCGGCGGCGCGGTACGCCACGCGGAGCGGCACGCCACCGGCGCGGACCGGGGCGTCGACGCCGTGGTCGACACCGTCCTCGCGGTCGCCGCCGGGCTCGCCGGCAAGGCGCGCACCGACGGGCTGACCCCGGTGGCGGCCGGCGTGGTGGTACCGGGCGTGGTGGACGAGGCCAACGGCGTCGCGGTGTACGCGTCCAACGTCGGCTTCCGGGACACCCCGCTGCGCGACCGGGTCGCCGACCGGCTGGGCCTGCCCGCGGTACTCGGGCACGACGTGCGCGCCGGCGGGCTCGCCGAGGTGCGGCTGGGCGCCGGGCGCGGGTACGACGAGGTGCTCGTGGTACCGATCGGCACCGGCATCGCATCGGCGTACGTGGTCCGCGGGCGCACCTTTGCGGGCGCGCACGGCGCCGCCGGCGAGATCGGGCACATCGTGGTCCGCCCCGGCGGGCCGGTCTGCGGCTGCGGCCAG
>DATEJJ010001172.1:0-3039 GCA_035278125.1 Rugosimonospora sp. | reverse complement strand
CCGGGCGCGGGCCGATCCGGTCGGCCAGTCGCCCGGCCACCGGCGCCACCGCCGCCACGGCCAGGGTGTACGCGGCGCCGGCGAGCGCGGCGGTGGCGTACCGGCCGGTCGCCTGCTGTACGAGCAGTAACAGTCCCAGCGGCGTCATGGACAGCCCGAGGCGGGCCACCAGCCCGACCACGAGCAGTGCCGGGCCGCCCCGCACCCGCAGCACCTCGGCGTACCCCCGCACCCCGTTGACCATGAGTGGACGCTACCCGCGCACTCTCCCGCGAACCATCAAGACGTTGACTGTTGTCTATTCATGGATGAGTAAGAATTTCCGCCGCTGCCTGGTGTTACGGTCACCGCGGTGATGCAGATGGTGGCTCTATGAAACCTACACAGTCCGACCCGGCGGACCTGGTCGTGGCGGCGGTCCCGGACCCGGTCTCGGACCCGGTCCTGACCGTGACTCCGGGTGCCGTCGCGGCCCCGGAGCCGGCGCCGGGGCCCGCGCCCGAGCCGGAACCGGTCGGGACCACGGAGTGGGTGCCGGCCGCGGCCGGGAGTGCGCTGCCGGGTGAGATCGTGGTGCTGGACCTGGACCACCCGCCGGCCCGGCACAGCCTCGGCGAGAAGCGCGGCGTCGGCGCGAAGTACGGCTTCCGGAAAAGGAAGGCCCGGGACGGTAAGGACAAGTCCGGCGGCGCGGTGCTGTTCTACCTCCTTGTCGCGGCCGTGCCGATGGTGCTGGTGCTCGTCGTGGTGGGCTTCTCCGCGCTGCCGCCGTACACGCCCAGCCAGGCGCGGGCCCAGCCGTACGCGGCCACCCAGCCCACCGGTACCACGCCGCCGTACGGCCGCGCACTGGTCCCGCCGGCCGGGCTGCCGCGCCGCCCGGCCGGCGCCGTACCAGTCGTCAGCTACGAGGCCGAGGACGCGCAGAACAACACCCTCGGCACCGCCACCCGGGTGCGCCGGGTCGCGGGCGCCTCCGGCGGGCTCGTGGTCACCCAGACCGGCCACGGCAGCCCGGCCGGCGACGTGACCTTCCGGTCCGTGGTCGTCCCCACCACGGGACGGTACGTGGTCACCGTGTACTACTACATCACCGACGGCGCCACGCACCGGCTGACGATGTCCGTCAACGACGGCACCGGCAAGGTGGTCACCTTCCTGGCCGCGCGCACCGCGACCACCATGGGCTACCAGCGGGTGACGGTGCGTCTGGTGGCCGGTGCCAACGCTCTCCGGTTCGGCAACGCCGGTACCGCGTACGGTCCCAATCTGGATCGGATCACAGTACGGGGGTCGTGACGGTAACGGGTTGCCTGCGGTACAGGCACGGTCGCTCTCGGTTCGGTTGCGTCTCTGTCACCGATGGCACCGTTGTTACCGTCCGCCCGTCTCAATGCCATCAACGCCTTCACCCACGGGGAGGACCTGATGGCACCGACGAGCCGTACCCGCGCGGCCCTGGCACTGCTGGTGGTGACCGCTGCCATACTGACCGGCTGCAGCGGCACCAGCGGCCGGAGCAGCGGCACCAGTAGCGCCAACCGCGCCGCCCCCAACGGCGCCGCCCCCAACGGACTGCCCGGCCGCCCGAACCCGCAGGGCGGTGCGGCCCGCCCGGACCAGCAGGGCGGCGCGCCGCTCTGGTACCCCACCGGCGGGCCGGACCGCACCGGCTTCGCCACCGAGACCGACGCCCGGGAGAGTCCACAGTCGACATTCGCGATGGACGTGGACACCGCCTCCTACGGGTACGCCGGCAACCTCATCCGGCAGGGCAGCCGCCCGGCACCGCAGGACGTACGCCCCGAAGATTTCATCAACGCGTTCCGCGAGGACTACCCCCAGCCCGACGGCGCCGGGTTCAGCATGTCCCTGGACGGCACCCGGCTGCCCGAGGCGCAGCACGTCCAGCCGGCCGGTGACGTCCGGCTGCTGCGCATCGGCCTGCAGACCCGGGCCGAGAGCCCCACCGAGCGGCCGGACGCGGCGCTCACCTTCGTCATCGACACGTCCGGCTCGATGGGCGATCCGGGCAAGCTCGACATGGTCAAGCAGGCGCTGCACACGCTCGTGGACCAGCTGCGCCCCTCCGACTCCGTGGCCATCGTGACGTTCAGCGACACCGCGCGGGTGGTACGCCCGATGACCCGGGTCACCGAGCGGGCCGACCTGCACGCCGCGATCAGCCGCCTCGCCGCGGACGGCAGCACCAACCTGGAGAGCGGCCTCGTCCTCGGGTACCAGGTGGCGCACGCCGGCTACCGGTCCGGCACCACCAACCGCGTGGTGCTGCTCTCCGACGGGCTGGCCAACGTGGGCGACACGCAGGCCGCGCCGATCCTTTCCCGGGTACGCGAGGAGGCCGCCAAGCAGATCACCCTGCTCGGCGTCGGGGTGGGCAGCGACTACGGCGACGCGCTGATGGAGCAGCTGGCCGACCACGGCGACGGGTACGTCGTGTACGTCAGCGGGCTGGACCAGACCCGCCGCGCCTTCGTGGACCAGTTGCCGGCGACCCGCCCGCTCCGCGCGCTGGACGCGAAGGTACAGGTGACCTTCGATCCGCGTACGGTCGGGTCGTACCGGCTGATCGGGTACGACGACCGCGCCCTGCCCGACGAGGCGTTCCGCAACGACCACGTGGACGGTGGCGAGGTGGTCGCCGGGTACAGCGTGACCGCGCTGTACACCGTGCGGCTGCGCGAGGGCGCCGTCGGGCAGGTGGCGCAGGCGGAGATCCGCTGGCTGGATCCGGCCAACCGGGAGGCACACGAGCAGGGCGCCACCATCGAGGTGTCCAACCTGGACGGTCAGTTCGCGGACGCGCCGCCGCGGCTACAGGTCTGCTACGCCGCCGCGTACTTCGCCGAGGCGCTGCGGCACAGCCCGTACGGTAACGAGATCAGCTCCGGCCAGCTGGCCCAGATCGCCGCCGGCGCCGCGGACCGGACCGACGATCCGGCCGTCACGGACCTGGCCGACCTGATCCGCCGCACCGCGGGCTGAGTGCGGCGACCGCCCGCGGCGGCACGGGGCGCC
>DATEJJ010001171.1:0-3230 GCA_035278125.1 Rugosimonospora sp. | reverse complement strand
TACCTGGACACGTTCACCCCGGACCTGATAACCAAGCGGCTCCTCGGGGTATACGAGTCGGTGAGCTAACCCACCCCATACGTTGCTCCGCTACATGTAGTCTGGCGATGTGAGCGTTCTGGACATCGCCCGGTGGCAGTTCGGCGCCACCACCGTGTACCACTTCCTGTTCGTGCCGCTGACCATCGGCCTGTCCTTCCTGGTCGCCGGCATGCAGACCGCCTGGCTGCGCACCGGGCGGGAGCACTGGCTGCGGCTGACCCGCTTCTACGGCAAGCTCTTCCTGATCAACCTCGCGATGGGCGTGGTCACCGGCATCGTGCAGGAGTTCCAGTTCGGGATGAACTGGAGCGCCTACTCCCGCTTCGTCGGCGACGTGTTCGGCGCGCCGCTGGCCATGGAGGCGCTGCTCGCGTTCTTCCTCGAATCCACCTTCGTCGGCCTGTGGATCTTCGGCTGGGACCGGCTGCCGCGCCGGGTGCACCTGGCCACCATCTGGGCCACCGCGTTCGGCACCGCACTGTCCGCGTACTTCATCCTGGTCGCCAACTCCTGGATGCAGCACCCGGTCGGGTTCCGGATCAACCCGGCCACGCACCGCGCCGAACTCACCGACATCGGGGCGCTGCTGGGCAACAAGGTCGCCCTGATCACCTTCCCGCACACCATGGCCGGCGCGTTCCTCACCGCCGGCGCCCTGGTGCTGGCCGTCGCCGCCTGGCACCTGACCCGCCGGCCCGGCACGGACACGGCCGCGTTCCGCGCCGCCGCGAAGGTGGGCGCCTGGACCACCCTGGCCGCCGCGGCGGCGGTCACGGTCACCGGCGACATCCAAGGCAAGATCATGACTGAGGTACAGCCGATGAAGATGGCCGCCGCCGAGGCGCTGTACCACACCGCCCAGCCGGCCTCCTTCTCCCTGCTCACCATCGGTACCCTCACCGGCAGCCGGGAACTGTTCTCCATCCGGGTACCGCACCTGCTGTCGTTCCTCGCCACCGGCAGCCTCGACGGGCGGGTCGAGGGCATCGACAACCTCAGCGCCCGGTACCAGTCCACCTACGGCCCCGGCAGCTACACCCCGCTGATCCCGGTGACGTACTGGTCGTTCCGCCTCATGATCGGTGTGGGCATGCTCGCCGCGCTGGGCGCCCTGGTGGCGCTGTGGCGGCTGCGCGGCTCGCGGACCCTGACCAGCCGGTGGTGGGCGCGCACCGCGGCGGTACTGCCGCTGCTGCCGCTGCTGGCCAACTCGTTCGGCTGGATCTTCACCGAGATGGGCCGCCAGCCCTGGGTGGTGTTCGGCCAGCTGCGCACCGCCGCCGGGGTGTCCCCGGGCGTGTCCGCCGGCGAGGCCCTCACCTCGCTGCTCGCGTTCACCGTGCTCTACGGGGTACTGGCGGTGGTGGAGGCGCGGCTGCTGCTGCGGTACGCCCGCGCCGGGCTGCCCGCCGCCGACCCGCCGGCCGCGTCCGCCGAAGCGCGGCCGATGGCCTTCGCGTACTGAGAGGGGCAGCCGTGACGACGCTGTGGTTCGTCCTGATCGCCGTGCTGTGGACCGGGTACTTCGTGCTGGAGGGCTTCGACTTCGGAGTCGGGATCCTGCTGCCGCTGCTGGGCCGCGACGACCGGGAGCGGCGGGTGCTCATCAACACGATCGGGCCGGTGTGGGACGGCAACGAGGTGTGGGTGATCACCGCGGGCGGGGCCACCTTCGCCGCGTTCCCCGAGTGGTACGCCAGCCTGTTCTCCGGCTTCTACCTGCCGCTGCTGCTGATCCTGCTGGCGCTGATCGGGCGCGGGGTGGCGTTCGAGTACCGGGGCAAGCGGGACGAGGTGACCTGGCGGCGCCGCTGGGACGCGGTCCTGTTCGCCGGTTCGCTGGTACCGGCCGCGCTGTGGGGAGTCGTGTTCGCGAACATCGTGCACGGGGTACCGCTGGACGCCCGGCACGTGCTCACCGGCGGTCCGCTGGCACTGCTGCACCCGTACGCGCTGCTCGGCGGGGCCACCACGCTGTTCCTGTTCACCCTGCACGGCGCGGTGTTCCTGGCGCTGAAGACGACCGGGCACCTGCGGGAGCGGGCCCGCCGGGTGGTCACCGGGCTGGGCGCGGTCACCGCCGTCCTCGCGGTCGGGTTCCTCGCCGCCACCGGCAGCGTCCGGCACACCCCGGCCGCCCTGGCGCTGGCCGGCCTCGCGGTGCTGACCCTCGCCGGCGGGCTGCTCGCCACCCGGGCGGGGCGCGACGGGTGGGCCTTCGCCGGTACCGCCGCCACCGTGCTGTTCGCGGTCGCCGCCCTGTTCACCGGGCTGTACCCGGACGTGCTGCCGTCCACCCTCGGCGCGGCGAACAGCCTCACCGTACACAACGCGGCGGCCGGCCCGTACACCCTGAAGATCATGACGTGGGTGGCGGTCGGCTTCACGCCGGTGGTGCTCGCCTACCAGAGCTGGACGTACTGGGTGTTCCGGCGGCGGGTGCGGCTGGACGACATCCCGGCCGCGCCGCCGGCCCCGGTCAGTTCAGGTCGGTGAGTTCGGCGAGCTTCGCCTCGATCTCGGCCAGCTCGGCGCGCAGCCGCTGCGCCTGCTGCTCCGCCTCGGCCCGCTCCGCCGACACGATCTGCTCCACCGCCTCGTGTACCCCCGGCACGTCCAGCAGCCCCACCATCTTCAGCGCCTCCGACGGCTTGATCAGGTAGGGCTTGGCCAGGCTCTTGGCACCTCGCGGTTGCCGAGGCGGCCGAGGTCGCCGAGCATCTTGGCGATCACACCCGACGAGGACACCCAGGTGACGCCGGCGAGGGCGACCGCGGCCAGCCCGCCCCAGCCGGCGATGAGGGCGACCGCGGCGCCGGGCACGGCGTTCAGCAGACCGTCCAGGACACCGATCGGCGCCTGTGTCTTCAGGCTCTGCACCAGCTCGCCGGCCGAGTACTCGAGCCCCAGCATGACGAGCAGCAGGATGACCCCGATCTCCGAGGAGACGTCGAGGAAGCCCTCACTGGCGTCGAAGTCGAAGAAGCCGCCCTGGCCGAACACCAGCCCAGCCACCAGGTAGAGCGGGATGACCGGCAGTCGGAACGCGCGGGCCAGCCGGGCGAGCAGCCCCAGCGCGGAGAGGATCGCGCCCAGTTCGACGAGCAGCACGGCAGTGTGGGTCGTGGAGTCGCCACCGGACGCGAGCAGCATGCTTAGCCCGTGCCGGCGAGCAGGCGCTCGACCTG
>DATEJJ010001170.1:0-8293 GCA_035278125.1 Rugosimonospora sp. | reverse complement strand
GGTGTCCATGGACATGACCGGAACCTCCTTCAGAATTCGACGGTGTCGCGGCGGGTGACCCGCAGCTGGATCGCGGCCAGGATCAGCGAGAAGATCGCCAGCGCGACGCCCATGGCGCAGGCGTAGCCGTACTGACCGTTCTGGAACGCGGTGTGGTAGAAGTACGTCGACATGACCTCGCTGGCGTGGTTGGGCCCGCCCGGCCCCGGGGTCAGCGAGTACACCAGGGCGAACAGGTCCAGCGCGATGAAGCCCAGGTACACCCACGCCACCGAGACGGTGTCCCACAACAGCGGCAGGGTGACCCGGAAGAACTGCTTGGCCCGGGACGCGCCGTCCAGCAGCGCCGCCTCGAAGACGTCCCTGGGTATCGACTGCATGGCCGCGGAGAACAGCACCATGTAGAAGCCGAACCCGCTCCACACCAGCACCCACAGCAGGCACCAGCGCACCCAGTTCTCGTCGTTGAACCACAGGACCGGGTTGGTCGCCGAGACGAGGTGCAGCTTCATCAGGATCGCGTTGGCCAGCCCGGTGCCGTCGGTCTGGAAGATCGACTGGTACAGGATCACGATGATCGCGACCGACAGCACCTGCGGGAAGAACAGCACCACCTTGTACACCGAGGAGCCGCGTACCCCCTGGATGCCGGCCTTGTCCCCGCGCCCGCCCACGTTGAGCATGAACGCCAGGAACAAGGCCAGCACGATGGTGATCAGCGGCAGGGTCAGCAGGAAGAACGCGTTGTGCACGACGGCGCTGCGGAAGGTGTCGTCGTGCAGCAGCCGGGTGTAGTTGCCGAAGCCGATGAACTCCGGCGTCGTGTCCAGGCCGTTCCACCGGTCGAACGAGTAGAACACGTCCTGGAGGTACGGCCACACCATGAAGAACGCGTACAGCGCCACCGGTATCGCCAGGAACCCGGCGACGAACCGGTACTGACCGTGCCGCATGACCAACCACTCCGTCCGGTCAGGAGGTGCGCTTGTGCTTCGGGATGTTGCTGTCCGCGGCCACCTTGTCCGCCGCCTTCTGTACCGCCGCGATCCACTGGTCCGGCGTGGTCTGCCCCTTCATCAGCAGGTCGATCTGGTTCTGGAACTCCTTGTACAGGTCGTCGTACCAGTCGGTGAACTTCCAGTTGATGATGTTGTTGCCGGCCTGCTGGAGCATGGCGCTGGCCGACTTCATCGAGGAGCTCTGCACGTTGGCGCCGGCGCCCTGGATGCAGGTGAGCGAGTTGGTCAGCTCGGAGAACTTGTCGGCCGCCTGCTTCGAGGCCATGATGCGCAGGAACTCCTTGCCACCGGCCACGTTCTTGGCCGACTTGGGCACCACGTACTGGCCGGCGGCACCCGCCCGCGCGGCACCGTACGGCATCTTGTCGCTGGTGGTCAGGCTCGGCACCGGGATGATGGTCAGCTGTACCGTCGCCGGTGTGGTCGCCTTCATCTCGTTGGACAGCCAGGTGCCGCACGGCAGCAGCGCCGCCTTGCCGTCGATCAGCGCCTGCTGCGACTGGGTGTGGGTGAGGCCCTGGGTGCCCGGGTACAGGTAGCCGCCCTTGACGATCTGGGAGATGAACTCCAGCGTGGTCTTGACCGACGGGTCCTTCCACGCGTTCGGCTCCAGGTTGTCGATGGCGATCGACACGTCGTTGCCGCCGACCTTCGCGATCCAGTCGCACAGCGGCCAGCCCATGTAGTACGGGTAGTGGCCGGCGTACGCGAACGGCGCCAGGCCGGTACCCTTGATGGTCTTGAACAGGTCCAGCATCTCCTGACCGGTGGTGGGGGCCTTCCAGCCGTTCTTGTCCCACACCGCGCTGTCGTAGTAGAAGCCGAAGACCGTGTAGTTGTACGGCAGCATCACGAACTTGCCGTCGATCGTGCCGGCGTCGACCGTACCCGGCAGGAACGTGTCCTTCACCGTCTTGCCCGCCATGTCCACCGACGGCGCGGCCAGCAGGTCGGTCAGGTCGGCGAGTTGGGCGGAGAGCTGGCCGATCGCCATCATGTTGGCGCCGTCGTTGTCCAGCACGTCCGGCGGGTTGCCGGCGGCGAAGCGCGGCTGGTACTGGTCCTGGATCTTCTGCGTGGCGACGTGCTGCACCTTGGCCTTGGGGAAGGTCTTGTTGTAGAGCTGCTCGTCGAACTTGGCGTAGTCGTCGCCGAAGCCGCCGTTGAAGATGACCACTTCCAGCGGGGCGTCGTCCTTGACGCCGAACGGGTTGCTCGCCGTCTTCGCGCCACCGCCGCTGCTGGAGGTGCTGTTGCCGCCGCCGCTGGCGCAGGCGTCGAGCAGGCCCGCGGCGGGCAGGCCGAGCAGGCCGGCGGCGGCCGAGGCGCGGAGCAGGCCGCGACGGTTCAGGTGGGTACGGTCGGGTGTCGGCTCGGGCGTATCAGACATGAGTCTCTCCTCGGGTTCCGGTGGGCCGGGCTGGCACGCCCGGTTCAGGGGGTGACCAGTGACCGCCCACGGCGCGGGCGGTCGCCTGGAACGCGGCGTGCGAGCGGTCGTACGTCCGCTGCGCCACCGCGATGTACAGCAGGTCGAGCACCACGAGCTGCGGGTGGCGGCCGGACAGCGCGTCGGTGCGGAAGGTGGTGGCCTGCATGGCGTGCACCAGCACGATGTCCGCCACGTCGGCCAGCGGGGAGCGCGGGAAGCTGGTCAGCGCCACGGTGGTCGCGCCGCTGCTGCCCGCCTCGGCCAGCATCTCGATGGTTTCCCGGTTCTGGCCGCTGTGCGACACGCCGATCGCGACATCGCCCGGGCGCAGCAGCGCGGCGCTCGCCAGTCCATTGTGGACATCGGTCCAGGACCACGTGGCCAGGCCGATCCGGTGCAGGCAGAGCTGCAACTCGGCGCCGACCAGCGCGCTGCCGCCGATACCGTAGATGTCCACTCTGGACGATGCGGCCACCGCGTCCGCGGCCCGCTCGACGGCGCTCAGGTCGAGCAGCGCCGCGGTCTCCGCGAGCGCCCGCGTGTCCGCCGCCATGATCTGGTGGAGTACCCGCTCCAGCGGGTCGCTGGGCTGGATCTCCCGGCCGATGTCCACCGCCCAGCCGGCGGCGCGGGCCGCCCGCCCGGTCTCGCCGGCGATGCCCAGCCGCAGGTCGGCGTAGCCCTCGAAGCCCAGCGCCCGGCAGAACCGGGTGACCGTGGCGGGCGAGGTGCCGCTGCGCTCGGCCAGCTCCACGATGGTGGCCCGGGCCGCGCCGGCCGGGTCGCTGAGCACCTGCTCCGCCACCCGTTGCAGGGCACCGGTGAACTCGGGGAGCCGGGCCCGTACCCGCACCAGGACGCCGTCCGGGGCGGGCCGTACCGCCGCAGGAGGGGTGGCCGGCGCAGCGGCGGGCGTACCCTCGGCGACGGCGACATCGGCCGCGACCGGTACTGCACGCTCGTCCATCTGTAACCGAACCTTCTCCGTACTAGAAAGGTTGTTAACTTTCGTTGGTAAAATTTCTTACTGCGGGCCCCATCTTGTCAAGCACATGGGCGAACTTTTCAAAGTTGTTATGTTGGCGCCACGCAAACGAGGCGACCGCTGTCGCGGTCGCCTCGTCTCGGGGAGGTGGGATCAGGTCTGTGTCGGGAAGCCCAGGTTCACACCGCCGTGGGCGGGGTCCAGCCAGCGGCTGGTGACCACCTTGCCCCGGGTGAAGAAGTGCACCCCGTCCGGGCCGTGCGCGTGGCTGTCCCCGAACAGGGACGCCTTCCAGCCGCCGAACGAGTAGTAGGCCATGGGTACCGGGATCGGCACGTTGATGCCGACCATGCCCACCTCGACCTCGTTCTGGTACCGGCGCGCGGCGCCCCCGTCGTTGGTGAACAGCGCCGTACCGTTGCCGTACGGGCTCGCGTTCACCAGATCCAGCGCCTCGTCGTACGAGCCGGCCCGCACCACCGACAGCACCGGCCCGAAGATCTCGTCCGCGTAGACGCTCATGTCCGGGCGTACCCGGTCGAACAGCGTCGGCCCCAGCCAGAAGCCGTCCCGGTCCCCATCCGGCTCGACGCCCCGGCCGTCCACCACCAGCACCGCACCCGCGTCGACGCCAGCGTCCACATAGGACGCCACCCGGTCCCGGTGCGCCCGGGTCACCAGCGGCCCCATGTCGCACCCGGTACGCCGGCCGTCCCCGGTCCGGATCGCCGCCATCCGCTCCGCGATCTTCGCCACCAGCGCGTCGCCGGCCGGGTCCACCGCGACCACCACCGACACCGCCATGCAGCGCTCCCCCGCCGAGCCGAAGCCCGCCGACACCGCCGCGTCGGCGGCCAGGTCGAGGTCGGCGTCGGGCAGTACCACCATGTGGTTCTTCGCGCCGCCCAGCGCCTGTACCCGCTTCCCCGCCCGGGTACCGCGCTCGTAGACCTGCCGCGCCACCGGGGTCGAGCCGACGAACGACACCGCCTTCACCGCCGGGTGGTCCAGCAGCGCGCCGACCGCCTCCGCGTCCCCGTGCACCACGCTGAACACCCCGTCCGGCAGCCCCGCCTCGGCGAAGATCTCGGCCAGCAGGGTGGGCGCCGACGGGTCCTTCTCCGACGGCTTGAGCACCACCGCGTTGCCGCACGCGATCGCGATCGGCACGAACCAGAGCGGCACCATCACCGGGAAGTTGAACGGCGATACCACCGCCACCACGCCCAGCGGCTGCCGGATCGCGTACGAGTCGACCCCGGTCGAGACGTTCTCGGAGAAGCCGGCGCGCAGCAGGGAGCCCAGCCCGCAGGCGTACTCCACCACCTCCAGCCCGCGCTGCACCTCGCCCGCCGCGTCCGCGAGCACCTTGCCGTGCTCGGCCGTGATGGCCGCGGCCAGTTCGCCCCGGCGGGCGCCGATCAGCTCGCGCGCCGCGAACAGCACCGCCGAGCGCTTGGCGATCGACGCCGCCCGCCACTCCCGGGCCGCCGCGCCCGCCGCCACCACCGCGACGTCCACGTCGGCCGCGGACGCCAGGTCCACCCGCGCGGCCACCTGCCCGGTGGCCGGATCGAACACGTCGCCCTGCCGGACCGCGCCGGCGGTCCACGGCTTGCCGGCGACGAAGTGGGTGATGGTCCTCACGCGGCGGCGTCCACGGTCGCGATCGCGTTGAGAAGAATTTCCAGCCCCTCGCGCGCCTCGTCCCCGGTCAGCGTCAGCGGCGGGCCCATCCGGACCGTGTTGCCGTACAGGCCGCCCTTGCCGACCAGCAGCCCGCCCCGTCGGCACTCCTCGAACACCCGCCCGGTCGCGTACCCGTTGGGGTTCGTGGTACCCGGCTCCACGAACTCGATCGCCAGCATCAGCCCCTTGCCCCGCACGTCGCCGACGATCCCGTACCGGCCCGCCGCGGCGCGCAGCCCGTCCAGCAGCAGGCCGCCCACCCGGGCCGCGTTGCCCTGCAGGTCGTGCGCGAGCACGTAGTCCAGCACCGCGTTGCCGCCGGCGGTGGACAGCGGGTTGCCGCCGAAGGTGGAGAAGGAGATGCCGGACACCGAGTCCATCACGTCGGCGCGCCCGACCACGCCGGCCAGGGCCAGCCCGTTGCCGATGCCCTTGGCGAAGGTGAGCAGGTCCGGGGTGATCCCGTGCGCCTGGTACCCCCAGAAGTGCTCGCCGGTACGCCCCCAGCCGGTCTGTACCTCGTCCGAGATGAACAGCGCGCCCTGCTCGTCCAGCACCTTGCGGTACGCCGCGAACAGCCCGTCCGGCGCGTGCACGAACCCGCCCACGCCCTGTACCGGCTCCGCGATCAGCGCCGCCACGTCGCCCGTGGTCGTGGTGGCCAGCACCTCCCGCATGTCCGCGACGGCCGCCTCGATGTGCTGCTCGTCCGAGAGCCCGGCGAGCAGGCCGCGCATCCGGTCGCCGGAGTGCAGGAAGCTCACGTTCAGCGGGTTGAGCGCGGAGGTGGACCAGGTGCGGTTGCCGGTCACGCCCATCGTCGCGTACGTGCGCCCGTGGTAACTGTTGCGGACCGCCAGGATCTGGTTGCTGCGCCGGTAGTTGGTGGCCAGCAGCAGGGCCGCCTCGTTGGCCTCGGTACCGGAGTTGGTGAAGAAGACGCGCGCGTCCGGGATACCGGAGAGCCGGGCGATCTTCTCGGCCAGCTCCACCTGGTTCCGGATCAGGTACAGCGTCGAGGTGTGTACCACCCCCGTGTCGAGCTGGCGGCGCAGCGCGTCGGTCACCTCCGGGATGCCGTACCCGAGCATGTTGGTCAGCACCCCGCCGAAGAAGTCGAGGTAGCTGCGGCCGGCGCTGTCGCTCACCCGCCGACCGGAGCCGGAGACGATCTCGATCGGTTCGTCGTAGTACAGCATCTGCCAGCCGGGCAGGACGGCCTTGTGCCTGGCCAGCAGGGCGTCATTCGTCTCGGTCACCCGTCGGACGCTGCCACCACGGGCCGCTCAAGGCAAGTGACACTCTGGCGGTACCGGCGGCTACCGGCTGACACACCGTCAGCTAGCCGAAGCGGTACCGCCCGACGGTTGTCTGCAGCTGGCTGACCACGCCGCCGATGTCGGTGGCGCTGCGCGACGCGGCCGCGGCCGATCCGGCGGTGGACTGGGCGACGGCCGCGACGCCGTTGATGCCGTCGCCGATCTCCTGCGACACGGCGGCCGTCTCGGTGACACTGCGCGCCATCGCGGTGGTGGTCGCCTGCTGCTCCTCCACCGAGGAGGCGATCGCCGTGGAGTACTGGCTGATGCTGGTGATGACCTCGGCGATGGAGCGGATCGCGTCGGCGGCGGCGCTGGTGTCGGTCTGGATGGCCGTGATCCGCGTGATGATGTCGCCGGTGGCGCGCGCCGTCTCCTGGGCGAGGTCCTTCACCTCGCTGGCCACGACCGCGAAGCCCTTGCCGGCGTCGCCCGCGCGCGCCGCCTCGATGGTGGCGTTGAGCGCGAGCAGGTTGGTCTGCTCCGCGATCGAGGTGATCAGCTTGACCACGTCACCGACCTCCGCGCTGGAGCGCGAGAGCTGCGTGATCGTCGTATCCGCCGAGGTGGCCAGCTCCACCGCACCGCCGGCCACCCGGGCGGCCTCGCTCGCGTTCTGCGCGATCTCGCGGATCGAGGAGCCCATCTCCTCGGAGCCCGCGGCGAGGGTCTGCACGTTGCGGGTCACGTTCGACGATCCGGTGGACACCGCTGCGGCCTGCGCGCTGGTCTGCGCCGCCGCCGCGGTGAGCTGCCCGGACAGGTCGGTGAGCATACCCACCGAGCCGGACAGCGTGGTCGTGGCCTGCGCGACCTGCGTGACGAGCTGCTGGACGCGGCCGATGAAGCGGTTGACCGCGCGGGCCACGTCGGCGGTCTCGTCCCGGCCACGCTCGTCCAGCCGCGCGGTCAGGTCACCGTCGCCATCGGCGATCTGCACCATGCGCTCGCGCAGCGCGGAGAGCGGGCGGCGCACGCTGCGGCCGGTCAGGACACTGAGCACCACCGTCAGCGCGATCGCCACCGTGATCGCGATGAGCACCGCCAGCCGTACCGAGGCGGCCGTGCCGTCGCGGTGAACACCTGCCCGGCGGCGTCCGCGCCGTCGTTGAGCTCCTGCTGCGCGGTCTGCTCGTCGGCCGGTGTGCTGGCCGCGAAGGAGTCCCGGGACGCGACCTGCAGGTCACCGTGGTGGATGTCCAGGGTCAGCAGCTGCGCGTTGATCGCCGTGAACCGCTCGCGGGTGGCGCTGTCCGCCTTCATGAGGGACACGGCCTGCAGGGCGACGATCCCGAGCGCGAGCAGCGCCACGAGTGCGACGAGAGCAAGCGCGGCCAGTCGACGGCCGATCGTCCAGTGCCACACGGGTGCCTCCCCAAGCCGGGTTGGTACGCACGAACGCACCATCGGTACCGGGCCGGGGAAGTTGAGGGCTCGACTGCGCCGGATCGATCGCCGTGCCGGTCTTGTCGGACCCCTCACCCGTCACACCGGCACCACGCGTACCCACAGATTTGGGTGTTTTGTGCTCTTAAAATGTGACGCTCGGCACGGTTTGCTGCCATTTTCTCGCGCAGCGTGACCTGCCTAGCCTTGCCCGGTGCCAGACAGTGACGAGGAGGTCGAGCCGTACCGCGGCCGGCATCGGCTGCCGGAGCCCAACCCGGCGCACCGCCCCCACCCCCGCGGGCACCGCCTGGCGGCGGTCGCGCTGCTCGCATCGATCGGCATCGGCTCGGCCGGCGCCATGTCCACCGGCCCCACCACCCCCGCGGCGACCACCGCGGACTCGGCCGTGTCGATGCTGCTCGACCGGGGCCACGGAACGGTCACCCCGGCCACCGCGCGC
>DATEJJ010001169.1:0-3758 GCA_035278125.1 Rugosimonospora sp. | reverse complement strand
CGGGCGGGATCCGGCTCACCGGCGCGTTCCGGGACGAGGTGGCGCGGTGGGGCGGGATCGGCGCGCTGTACGGGCTGTTCCGGGCCGACGCCTGGTCCGGCCGCGACCTGGAGACGGGGATCCCCGCCGCGGACAGCGCCGCGGCCGCCCGCGCGGTGCAGGAGTACGTGCGGGACAACACCCGGCTCGGGATCCCGGTGCTGCTGGTCGAGGAGGCGCCGCACGGGCACCAGGCCATCGACGGGACCGTGCTGCCGGTCAACCTCGCGGTGGGCGCGGGCTTCGACCCCGACCTGTACCGCGCCGCGGCCGGGTGCGTGGCCGCCGAGCTGCGGGCCCGGGGGGCGCACGTGGCCCTGGTCTCGGCCCTCGACGTGCTCGTCGACCCCCGCTGGGGCCGCGCCGAAGAGTGCTTCGGCGAGGACCCGCACCTGGCCGCGGTGCTGACCGACGCGCTGGTACGCGGCGCGCAGGGCGAGCCGGCGGAGCGGATCCCCGGTGACCGGGTGGCCGTGGTACTCAAGCACTTCGCCGCGCAGGGCGCCGCCACCGGCGGGCTCAACGCGCACGCCGCGCCGATCGGGCCGCGGGAGCTGCACGAGATCCACCTGCCGGCGGCCCGCGCCGGGGTACGCGCCGGTGCCGCCGGGGTGATGGCGGCGTACAACGAGATCGACGGTGTACCGTGCGCCGGCAACCGGTGGCTGCTGACCGACCTGCTGCGTGGCGGGTGGGGCTTCACCGGCGTGGTGCTCGCCGACGGGCTGGGCGTCGACCGGCTGGCGCGGCTGACCGGCGACCTGCCCGGCGCCGCCGCGCTCGCACTCACCGCCGGTGTCGACCTGAGCCTGTGGGACACGGCCTACACCGAACTGGCCACGGCCGTGTCCGCCGGGCTGGTCGGCGCCCGGCTGGTCGACCGGGCGGCGGCCCGGGTGCTGCGCCTCAAGTTCCGGCTCGGCCTGTTCGACGAGCCGCCTGCCGCCGCGACCACCCCAGCGGGTGGCCGCGACCTGCCGGTGCGCCTGGCCGAACAGGGCCTGGTGCTACTGGCCAACGCCGGCCCGGTGCTGCCGCTGTCGCGGCGGCTGGCGCGCATCGCGGTACTCGGCCCCAACGCCGACGACGTCGACAGCCAGACCGGCGACTACACCGCGCCGCGCCGCCCCCGCACCGGGGTGTCGGTACTGGCCGGCATCCGGGCCGCGCACCCCGGCGCCCTGGTGCGGTACGGGCGCGGCAGCGGGCTGACCCGCGCCGACCCGCACGAACTGGCCGCCGCCGTGGTATTGGCCGCCGACTCCGACGTCGCCGTCCTGGTACTCGGTGGCAGCAGCGCCCGCCGGCCGGACACCACCTTCGCCGGCAACGGTGCGGCGCTGGGTACCGGCTGGGCCGAGATGACCGGCGGCGAGGGCGTCGACGTGGCCGAGGTGACCCTGCCACCGGCACAGCTGGAGCTGGCGCGGGCGGTGGCGGCGACCGGTACCCCGACCGTGGCCGTGCTCATCCAGGGCCGCCCGCACGCGCTGGCCGACCTGCCCGAGCTGTGCCCGGCGATCCTCTGCGCCTGGTACCCCGGCCCGGACGGCGGTACGGCCGTGGCGCGGGCACTGTTCGGCGAGGTGAATCCCGGCGGGCGGCTACCCGTGTCGATCCCCCGGTGCTCCGCGGTGCTGCCCGTGGTCTACAACGCCAGAGAGCACGGGAACCCGACCTACCGCGACGTACCGGAGCGGGTGGCCTTCGGCTTCGGCGCCGGTACGGGATACACCACCGTCGAGTACCGCGACCTGCGGGTGTCCCCGGACGAGATCCCGGCGGCGCGGCTGCGTCAGGGTGACACCGTGGCGGTACGGGTCCGGCTCGCCAACACCGGTACGGTCGCCGGCGACGAGGTGGTGCAGGTGTACACCCGCCGGCTGGTGACCCGCGTGTGGCCGCGTACCCGGGAACTCAAGGGCTTCCGCCGGGTCGCGCTGGCACCCGGCGAGGAGGCCGAGGTGGTGCTGCACCTCGGCGCGGCGGAGCTGGGCGTGTGGACACCGTCGCTGGCCTTCGACGTCGAGCCGGGCCGCCAACTGGTCATGCTGCAGGGCGACCCGCCACCCGTGCCGCCCTGCGAGCTGACCGTACGCTGACCTCAGTTGGCGGCGGTGAACCGCCGGTGCGGGTGCGCCACCTTCTCGACCTCGTCGACGAGGGCGACCGCGTAGTCCTCCGCCGAGATCGACGACCCGACCGGCGAGTCGGTACCGGTCTGGTAGGCGCCGGTACGCTCGCCCGGCTGGATGACCGGGGCCGGGGAGAAGTACGTCCAGTTGACGCTGTCGCCCAGCCCGCGCAGGTATTCGAGCGCCTCACCCATGATGAGCGCCTCGGCCCGGTAGATCTCCGGGAAGTCGGGCGAGTCGACCAGGCGCGTGCCGTCCACGAGCAGCGAACCGGCGCCGCCCACGACGATCAGCCGTGCGCCGCCGAGCGTGCCGACCAGGTTGCGCAGCCGGGCGAGGTACTCGCGCCGGTCGCCGCCGGTACGGCTGGGGCCGATCGCGGACACCACCACGTCGGACTCACCGGCCAGGCTCGTGGTGAGCTGGCTGTCACCCGCGTCACCCTGGACCGTCGTGGCGCCGGCCGGTACCTCACCGCCGCTGCGGGTGATGGCGGTGACCGCGTAGCCGCGCGCCAGCGCCTCCGCCGCGATGCGGCTGCCGATCATGCCGGTCGCTCCGTAGACCGCGATCCTCATCCTCGTGTCGCTCCATTCGCTCCGGTCGGGCAGGGTCCCCGGTACGGTATCCGTTGGTTATCGAGTACTTCAACGTGCTATAGGTACCTGATGGTTACTGTTGCCAGGCCGCGGGTCCTCGACGGCCTGCGCGCCAAGCGCGGTGGCGGGCGCGGGGGCGACCTCTTCGATCCCGACTGCCCGACCAGGCTGGTCCTCGACCGGATCGGCGACCGCTGGACGGTGCTGATCGTGCTGCTGCTGAGCGATGGTGCGATGCGGTTCTCCGCGCTGCGCGGCCACCTCGGCCGGGTCGCGCCCAAGGTGCTGACCCAGACGCTGCGCCGGATGGAGCGCGACGGCCTGATCACCCGCCAGATCTTCGCCGAGGTCCCCCCGCGTGTCGAGTACGCGCTGACCGACCTCGGCCGCTCGCTGGCCGGGCCGATCTCGGTCATCGGGGACTGGGCCGAGGTCAACATCGACCGGATCACCGCGGCGCAGGCCGCCTACGACGGCCGGGAGCGGCGCTAGCACCGTTGCCGTTCCGGCACATCCACCGATCGGCGCAGGCCCTATGGTGTGCACGTGGCAGAAGTCCGACTCGCCGTCGATCTGGCCCATGCGCCACACCGCGTATGGGCCGCGCTCACTGATCGTGAGATCTTGAACCGGTGGTTCATTCCCGGTGCGTGGGCGGCGACGGTGGGTGCACAGTTCCGGATCACGCCGGACAAATCCAGCGGCATCGACGGGCCGGTGGACGTGGAGGTTCTCGACCTGGTCCCGGAGCGCCGGCTGGTGATGCAGTGGAGCGCGAACACACTGCACGCGGAGATGGTGTGGGAGCTGGCGCCCACCGACTCGGGGTGCCGCCTGCTGGTGGTGCAGACGGGCTTTCTGGGCACGCCGCAGAGCGTCCGGGCGCGGCAGGTGCGCGCCGCGTACTGGTACATGTTCGCCCGGGCGCTGCCCGCGCTGCTGGCTGACGCGACGGGCGCGGGCGCGGCGAACCGGGCCGGACCCG
>DATEJJ010001168.1:0-6154 GCA_035278125.1 Rugosimonospora sp. | reverse complement strand
CGCCGCGGTGCCGGCCCCACCGTCCACATCGACCCAGTCGGCTCCGGCTGTGCTCCCCCAGGGGCGCCCGAACGTCACGAACGGCACGCCGCGCTCGGCCAGCCAGGCCGTGCGCGCGTCCCCGTGGTGGGTGCTGGTCAGCACGAAGCCGTCCAGGTCGTGGGAGCCGAGCAGGTCGTCGTAGGCCGCGATCTCGCTCGCGTCGTCGGTCGCGGTGTAGAGCACGACGCGGTACCCGGCGGTGGCCGCGGTCTCGGTGAGCCCGTGCAGGAACCGGTCGAGCACCGAGCCGTTGATCCCGTCCCGGGCCGGCTCGATGCGGACCGCGATCAGCCGCGACCGGCCGGTGCGCATCTGCCGCGCCGCCTGGTTGGCCCGGTAGCCGAGCGCCTCGATCGACGCGAGCACGCGCGCCCGCGTCTCGTCCCGCACCAGGTGGGGCGCGTTGAGGACGTTCGAGACGGTCTGCCGGGAGACCCGCGCGTGCCGGGCCACCGTGGTGATCGTGGTCTTTTCCGCCATCTTGGCCGTGTTACCCTCGCTTGCTATGTTGAACGTTCAAATCGTTGTTCCTCACTGATTTGATCGTTCAAGTTGACGGATTGGTTTGACCTTCCCTCCCCGACCCGCCGCTGTCAAGTGGAGGAGACCGATGGCCCACCCCGCACCCCGCCGGCTCCAGCCGTTGCTGCACGACCTCGTACCCACCCTCGCCGCACCGACCAGCGCGCTGTCCGCCCGCGACGGCCAGATCCGGCCCGGCGGCGTGGCCGGCCTGTTCCACGCCGACCTGCGGGTGCTGTCCGAGGCGACGCTGCGGGTCGAGGGGCGGGAGCCGGAGGGCATCGGGTACGCGCCCGCGGGGCCCGGCGCCGCCCGGTTCGTGAGCCTCGTCCGGTACCTCGGGGACGGCACGCACGACCCGGCCGTGCGGCTGGACCGGGTGCGCCGGGTGGTACCGGGCGCCATGGCCGAGGAGATCACGCTGGTGTCCACCGCGACCGTGCCGCTGGCCGCCACCGTCACCCTCGACCTGGCCTGCGACCTGGCCCCGATGCACGCGGTCAGGTCCGGCGCCCCGGTCCCCCCGCCGGCCACCCCCGTGCTGGACCGGGGACTCCACTGGCGCACGCCCACCGGCACGGTGCGGGTCGCCGGCGACGCGCGGCCGAGCCTGCCGGGCCGGCTGACCTGGCCGGTGGAGCTGGCACCGGGAGGGCAGGCGGTGCTGCGCTGGGAGGTGTCCACTGTGGACACCGGGGCGGTGGTACACCCGCCGGAGCGGCCGGTGCCGTGGTCGCGCCCGTCGGTACGCGCCGACGACCGGCGGCTGGTGCGCCTGCTCGACCAGGCGCTGGACGACCTGCACGCGCTGCGCCTGGGCGCCGCCGGGGACACGTACCTCGCCGCCGGCGCACCCTGGTACCTCACTCTGTTCGGCCGGGACAGCATCTGGGCGGCGCGCATGCTGCTCCCGCTGGGCACCGAACTGGCCGCCGGTACGCTGCGGGTGCTGGCCCGGCGGCAGGGGCGGCGGCTGGACCCGGTCACCGGCGAGGCCCCCGGCAAGATCATGCACGAGCTGCGCCGGTACGCCGCGGACCTGCCCGCCGCCTACTACGGCACCGTGGACGCCACTCCACTGTGGATCAGCCTGCTGCACGACGCGTGGCGCTGGGGCATGCCCGCCGGCGAGGTGACCGAACTGCTGCCCCACCTGGAGGCGGCGCTGGACTGGCTGGCCCGGTACGCCGACCCGGACGGCGACGGCTTCCTGGAGTACCTCGACGAGAGCGGGCAGGGCCTGGCCAACCAGGGCTGGAAGGACTCCGGCGACGCCGTCCGGTACCGCGACGGCCGGCTGGCCCCGCCGCCGATCGCGCTGTGCGAGGTGCAGGGCTACGCGTACGCCGCCGCCCGGCACGGCGCGAGCCTGCTCGACGCGTTCGGCCGCGGGGGCGGCGACCGGTGGCGCGCGTACGCCGACGGGATGGCGAGCCGGTTCCGGGACCGGTTCTGGGTACCCGGCCCCGGCGGCGGGTACCCGGCGCTGGCCCTGGACCGGGACAAGCGGCGGGTCGACGCGCTGTCCAGCAACGCGGGCCACCTGCTCGGCACCGGCATCCTCAGCGACGGGGAGTCCGCGCTCGTCGCCCGCCGCCTGCTCGCCCCGGACATGGCCAGCGGGTACGGCCTGCGCACCATGTCCACAGCGGACGGTGGGTACTCCCCCCTCTCGTACCACTGCGGCTCGGTCTGGCCGCACGACACCGCGATCGTCCTGAGTGGACTGTCCCGGACCGGCCACGGCACCGGCGCGGCGGCCCTGGCGGACGGGCTGCTACGCGCCGCCGAGTCATTCGGGTACCGCCTCCCCGAGCTGTACGCCGGTGATGCCAGCGACGCGATCGCCCGCCCGGTCCCCTACCCCGCCGCCTGCCGGCCGCAAGCCTGGTCGGCCGCTGCCGCGGTGGCGATCCTGGAGGCGATGCTGGGCCTGGACGCGGACGTACCCGCCGGCCGGCTCCGGGTGGCACCGCCGGCGGGTACGCCGCTCGGCTCGATCGAGGTGCGCGGGCTGCGCGTGGCCGGGCAGCCGTTCGGCGTGGCGGTCGGGCGCGACGGCACGGTCGAGGTCACCGGCCTGCCGTCCGGTCTCACCCTGGTACCGGCCGCACCGCCCGTGCCCCGGCAGCGCGAGGGTCTGCGGGTGCCGGACTGACGGTCTCGGCCATGACCACGACGTCTGTCGATCCGACGCGGTACCATTCCGGTGGAGTCGGGCATCGCGCTGCCGTGGGATCGCACCCCCGGTAACTTCCCGCGCCCTTGCCTCGAAAGGTTCTCCACCATGCGACTCCGCAGCTCCCTCATCGGCGCCGCGATGCTGGTCGCCGCCACGGCGGCCGGCGTGCCCCTGGCCGGCCAGGCGCTCGCGGCCACCCCGGCGTGCCAGGTCGACTACGCCGTCGGCAACAGCTGGGCCGGCGGCTTCCAGGCCGGCATCACCATCACCAACAACGCCGCCCCGCTGACCAGTTGGACGCTGGCCTTCCAGTTCGCCAACGGCCAGACCGTCGCCAACGGCTGGAACGGGACCTTCACCCAGGACGGCGCGCAGGTGACCGTCGCCAGCCAGTCGTACAACGGCAGCCTCGGCACCGGCGGGTCGGCCACCATCGGCATGGTCGGCACCTGGATCGACAGCAACAGCGTGCCCGACTACTTCACCGTCAACGGCACCGCCTGCAACGGCGCGCTGCAGCGCCCGACGGTCAGCCTGACCAGCCCGGCCCCGAACACCACCGTCACCTCACCGGCCACCGTGCAGCTGGCCGCCAACGCGGCCAGCACGTCTGGCGGCAGCATCACCAGGGTCGAATTCTACGACGGCACCACGCTGGTCGGCACCGACACCACGGCACCGTACGCGGCCAGCCTCGCCGGCGTGGCGCCCGGCGTACACATGTACACGGCGAAGGCGTACGACAGCGACACCGCGACGGCCACCACCGTCCCGGCCGCCGGCGTCTTCGTGCACAAGCCCGGCCGCAACGGGGCGCCGGCCCTGCACGTGTCCGGCAACAAGCTGGTCGACGCGGCCGGGAACGCGGTGGTACTGCACGGCGTCAACCGTTCCGGCGCGGAGTTCCAGTGCGTGCACGGGTACGGCATCTTCGACGGTCCGGTGACCACCGCCTCGGTACTGGCGATCGCGAGCTGGAACGTCACCGCGGTGCGGGTACCGCTCAACGAGGACTGCTGGCTCGGACTGTCCAATGTGCAGTCCCAGTACGCCGGTACCGCGTACCAGACCGCGATCGGGAACTACGTCGCGCTGCTGCACCAGTACGACATCAACGTGATCCTGGACCTGCACTGGAGCGACGGTGTCTACAGTGGACCGGCGAGCGCGTGTACCGACGCCACGGCCGCGTGCCAGAAGCCGATGCCGGACGCGGCCAACGCGGTACCGTTCTGGAAGTCTGTCGCCGCGGCGTTCAAGGGTGACAACGCGACGCTGTTCGACCTGTTCAACGAGGCGTACCCGGACGCGGCCGCGAACTGGGCCGCCACGCCCTCCTGGACCTGCTGGCGGGACGGCGGCAGCTGCACCGGCATCGGCTACCCGGTGGCGGGCATGCAGACGCTGGTGAACGCGGTACGGGCCACGGGCGCCACCAACCCGATCATGCTGGGCGGGCTGCGCTGGGCCAACGACATGACGCAGTGGCTGCAGTTCAAGCCGGCGGACCCGACCGGCAACCTGGTCGCGTCGTGGCACTCGTACAACTTCAACGCCTGCATCGCGGTGTCCTGTTGGGACAGTCAGATCGCTCCGGTCGCGGCGTCGGTGCCGCTGCTCACCGGCGAGATCGGCGAGAACGAGTGCGGGCACAGCTACATCGATTCGCTGATGGGCTGGGCCGACTCGCACAGCATCGGGTACCTGGGCTGGACCTGGAACACGTGGAGCTGCGCCACCGGCAGCGTGCTCATCACGTCGTACGACGGCACACCCACCACGTTCGGCATCGGGCTGCGCGACCACCTGCGCGCCCTCGGCTGAAGCAGGGGCTCCGGGTACCGGGCCGGACCCGGTACCCGGAGCGGGCCGTCGCTAGCCGGCGTACTCCTCGTCGGTGACGTGGGCGCCCCAGTCCGATTCGGGGCGCGCGTCGCCGGGTGCCTCCGTGATGGACAGGTGGGCCATGAAGTGATCCGGCGCCGCGCCGTGCCAGTGCCACTGGTCCGGCGGCGTGTAGAGCGTGTCCCCGGCGCGGATCTCCTCGACCTCGCCACCGCGGGCCTGGTGCAGCCCCTTGCCCGCCAGCACGTGCAGCGTCTGGCCGACCGCGTGCGAGTGCCACGCGGTACGCGCGGACGGCGTGAACCGTACCGCGTTGACCCGTACCCGCGACGGCTCCTCGCCCTGGACGATGGCGTCGATGTAGACGTCGCCGGTGAACCGCTCGGCGGGACCCTTGGCGGTCGGCGGCTTCGGTTGGATGGGCACGGTGCACTCCTCTGCGGAAAGGGGCCGGGACTGCGAGCACGGTACCAACCCGGCCGACGCATACCCGAGAACCGTTCACCTCCAACCCGTGTACCCCGTGACGCATCACACGTTCGGTAGCATCATGTCCAGCCTCGGCCGGAACACCGAACCGCCACCCCGCGAACCGGCCATGGCGCGCACCCCGACCACCACATCGCTCACCCGCAACCGGTGTTGAGTCTCAACACCTGACGCAAGGCAACGCCCACCCACCTTTCGGTCCCCACCGGATCGGCCAAGTCGCGGCCGGGCCAGTGGCTACGATCAGTGGCGACTCTGCGTGCGCCCGCACCCGAGGAGTATCGTCATGACCCTGCCGCGCGCCAGCGGCCTGCTGGCCGACGAGCTGTTCCTGATAGCGCACGATGACGTGACCGGCAAGCCGCGGCTGCACCCGCGGGTCATGGGCATCGCGCTGGCCGGTGCGCTGCTGGGTGAGCTGGTCCTGTACGGCCGCGTCGACGTGCGCCAGGTACCCGAACTCGGTACCGACGGAGTCATCCTGGTCGAACGCCTGCCGGTGGGTGACGCGCTCGTGGACTCGGTGCTGGATCAGGTCTTCTCGGAGGGGCGGCCCCGCACAGTGCGAGCATGGCTCGCGTTTCTGTGGCCGACCGCGACCCGTGGCGTCGGGGATCGGCTCGCCGCGTCGGGGCTGCTGCTGCCGGCGCGCACCGGCCTGCTGCGCCGGGAGCCCCGGTGGACTCCCGCGGACACGCCCACCGCCGCGCGGCCGGTCACCCGGCTGCGCATCCTACTGTCCAAACAGGACCCGATGACCGTCGCCGACGCGGTGCTCGGCGGGTTCGCTGTCGAGTGTGGACTCGGCCAGCAGATTCTCTGGCAGGCGCCGCCCCGCGCCCGCGAGTACCTCGACTACCTGCTCGGTCACCTGCCGGAGGGGCTGCGCATCCTGCTGAACCAGACCGAACAGGCGGTCGGCGACGCGGTGATGAACCGGCCTATCTGACGATGCGGTGCTGCCCGGTGTGGCCGGTGTGGCCGCTGTGCCAGGCGGACGCGGGTACCCGCGCGGTCGCCGCGACGCGCTGCGGCGGCACGGGCGGGTAACCCGCGCCGGACACGGGCTCGGCC
>DATEJJ010001167.1:0-35565 GCA_035278125.1 Rugosimonospora sp. | reverse complement strand
GCAGCAGCGCGGTGGCCGAGCCGCCCAGCAGCGCGAACCGCCGGGCCGACTGCCGCGCCCGGGCGTCCTGCGCGCGGAGCACGTCGTCGGGCGCGTCCAGGTTGATGCCGGGGTAGAAGCCGAGCAGGTCCTCGGTGGCCTGCGCGCTGCGGGCCAGGTAGGCGGAGACCCCGAGGTGCTGTACCCGGTCCAGGTCGATCGGCGTGACCCAGCCGTACGTGCGCGGGAACTGCTCCAGCGAGGCGAGCTGGGTGGCCGGGACCACCCCGTCGGCGAGCAGTACCGGTACGCCGGCTCCCGGGTCGAAGGTGCCGCTGAGCAGCAGCGGGTCGGTGCGTACCGCGCGGCCCACGATGACCAGCCCGAGGTCGGGGCTGAGCGCGGGGGTACCGGTGCCGGTGACCACCACCTCGCAGCGGGTCGGGGTACAGGAGCGGGGCGCCCGGCCCTCGGTGATCCGGACGGCACTGGCCAGGTCGTCGGCGGCGGCGAGCGAGTACGTGGTGTTGGCGCCGGTGGCCAGCCGCCCGTACAGCAGCTCGGCGCGCGGCGGGGTGGCGGCGAGCGGGGCCAGTTCCTTGCGTACCTCGGTGTCCAGCCGGCCCACCTGGGCCGGGGTGAGGCGCTGGCCGTACGCGGACGCGATCAGGCTGCGCTGCCCGGGGTCGAGCTGGGCCACGCCGTACCGGACCGCCTGGGCGGCCACGATGGCGGCGCTGTTCTCCGCCAGCACGGGCAGCACGGTGGCGACCGCCACGCCCAGCGCGACGAGCAGCCAGCGGGCGGGCCGGTGGCGCAGCCGCGCCCAGGCGAACAGCGGTACGAAGCGCATGGTGGTCGCATCTCGACTAACCGGTAAAGTGTCCTCGACAGGTTAGCAGGCGGCCCGGTCTGGAGGTAGCGGTGGCGGCGGCGCTCCCGGCGTGGGCCCGGACCGTGGACGGGCTGGTGCTGCCGGTACCGGTGGGCGGCCACCCGGCGCTGGACTTCTGCAACACCGAGGCGGCCTGGCGTACCGCGCACCCGCACGAGTACCTGCACGAGCACCGGCACCTGGTGGTGTGGGCGGCGGCGTACGGGCTGGTGCCGCACGCGGAGGTGGGGCGGCTGGGCGCGCTGGCCACTCGGGAGCCGGCTGCGGCGCGCGGGGTGCTGGACCGGGCGCTGGCGTTCCGGGACGCGCTGCACGAGGTGCTGGTGGGATCGCACGGCTCGTGGGACCTGGTGAACGCGGAGGTCGGGGTGGCCGCGGCACACCTGCGGCTGGCGGCTGTCCGGGCGGGCGGTGGGGCGGGGGCAGCCGGGATGGCGGGGTGGGAACTGGTGGTGCCGGACGGGGTGGACCGGTTGGGGCTGCCACTGTATGCGGCGGCGTGGTCGGCGGCCGGGCTGCTGACCACCGTGGGGGCGGTCGGAGTGCGGGCCTGTCCCGGGCGGGGCTGCGGCTGGCTCTTCCATGACCCGCGCGGCCGCCGGCGCTGGTGCAGCATGTCCTGGTGCGGCAACCGCGCCAAAGCCCGCCGCCACGCCGCTGCCCGCCATTCCTGATTGCCGGTACCGTGCGTTACGTTCCCCAGCAGAGCCGGAACCGGGAGTGAGGCGGTGCGCGCGTGAAGCTGGCGGGGATCGAACTGCGGCGGGTGGCGATGCCGCTGGTGGCACCGTTCCGGACGTCCTTCGGGACGGAGTACGAGCGGGACGTGCTGCTCGTCAAGGCGGTCGGCGCGGACGCCGAGGGGTGGGGCGAGTGCGTCGCGATGGGCGAGCCGCTCTACTCGGCCGAGTACGTGGACGGGGCGGTCGAGGTGATCGAGCGCTTCCTGCTGCCCGGCCTGGCCACACTGTCCACTGTGGAGGCACACGCGGTGGAGCCGGTGTTCGCGAAGGTCAAGGGCCACCCGATGGCGAAGGCGGCGGTACAGACCGCGATCCTCGACGCCTGCCTGCGCGCGTCGCGTACCTCGCTCGGGCAGTACCTGGGCGCGGTACGGCCGGCGGTTCCGGCGGGGGTGTCCGTGGGCATCATGGACTCGATCCCCGAGCTGCTCGACGCGGTGGCGGGGTACCTGGCAGCCGGGTACCTGCGGGTCAAGTTGAAGATCGAGCCCGGCTGGGACGTGGCGCCGGTACGGGCGGTGCGGGAACGGTTCGGTGACGAACTGCTGCTCCAGGTGGACGCGAACACGGCGTACACGCTGGCGGACGCGCGGCAGTTGGCCCGGCTGGACCCGTTCGACCTGCTGCTGATCGAGCAGCCGCTCCCCGAGGACGACGTACGCGGGCACGCGGCTCTCGCGCGGGCGGTGCGTACCCCCATCTGCCTGGACGAGTCGATCACGTCGGCCCGCGCCGCGGCGGACGCGATCGCGTTGGGTGCCTGCGCGATCGTGAACATCAAGCCGGGCCGGGTCGGCGGCTACCTGGAGGCGCGGCGGGTGCACGACGTCTGCCACGCGGCGGGGGTACCGGTGTGGGCCGGCGGGATGCTGGAGACGGGGCTGGGCCGGGCGGCGAACGTGGCGCTCGCCGCCCTGCCCGGCTTCACGCTGCCCGGGGACACCTCCGCCTCGGACCGGTACTACGCGCGCGACATCACCCGGCCGTTCGTGCTCGCCGACGGGCACCTGGCGGTGCCGACCGGGCCGGGCATCGGGATCGATCCGGACCCCGACGCCCTGGCCGAGGCGACCACGTCGGTCCGGTGGCTGCCGCTGTAGGCCAGCGGTGTCGTGCGGAGGGTGCCCGGAAGGCTGCTACCGGAGGCGCTCTATCGCGTCCGCGGCCACGCGCAGCCCGTCCCGGGCGCGGACGCCGGCACCGATCGCGTCCAGCCGGGTACGCAGGTCGCGGTCGCCCAGCAGCCGGTCCAGGGCCGCGTGCAGGTCCTCGTCGCGGAACCGGTACGGATCCAGGCGTACCCCGAAGCCCAGCTCGTGTACCCGCTGCGCGTTGTCGTACTGGTCCCAGAACAGCGGCAGCAGGATCATCGGCTTGCCGAAGTGGAAGCACTCCGTCGTCGTGTTGTTCCCGCCGTGCGTGATGACGAGGTCCACCCGGGGGATGATCTGCGTCTGCGGCAGGAACTCCGCGCCCCACATGTTGCCGGCCAGCTCGATCTCCGCGTGCAGCGGCCCCTTGGACACGATGTACCGGTGCGGCGTGCGGGACAGCGCGTCGATGATCCGGCGCATCAGCTCCACGTCGGCGGAGCCGAGCGAGCCGAGCGAGAAGTAGACCAGTGCACCGTCGCCCTGCGCCAACTGATCGGGCAGGGCGAACTCGCCGTCGGTCTCGCGCACCGAGGAGTCCAGCCGCCGCCACCGCGCGTCCAGCGGGCGGGCCGCGGTGTAGTCGGCGACCTCGGGGTAGACATAGAGGTTGAGGTCGCCCTCGCCGATGAACTCCAGGTCGGGCAGGCCCGGCGCGCCCTGGCCGCGTACCCACCCGTCGAACTCTGTCCACAAGGGACGGTGTACCCGGTCGTACTCGGCGCGGAACGCCGCCCACCGCGAGCGGTCCGCCATCGGGTACCCGGAGAAGGCCGGCGGGATGCCGGATCCCTTGATTTCCAGGGGGTTGCACGACACGATGCGCACGAACGGCACGCCCGCGGTGTGCAGTGCGGGGAACGCCACCACGTTGTCTTCCACGATGATGTCCGGCCGTACCCGCTCGATGATGTCGCGCAACTGGCCCGCGCAGTACCGGGCACCGGTGACGAGTTCCGCCCAGACCGGCTTGACCCAGGTCTCCAGCTGCTCGATGGTCGGCTTGCGGAACTCGGGTGCCGTGTCGCGGATGAAGTCCTTCCAGAACTGGCCGGCGTCCGGTGCCGTACCGTCCGCGGGCGGGGGCGCCAGGTCGACCAGATCCTCCTCGAAGCCCAGCGGTGCCAGCCTGCCCTTCCAGGACGCCTCGGCGGCGAAGACCACCCGGTGCCCGCGGCGGCGCAGCACGTCCCCGATGCCGACGCAGTTGTTGGTGGGCCCATACGCACTTTCGGGCATGAACAGGACAGTCAGCTCACCATCGCCCACAGGTCACCCGCCAGTCCCAGCACAACGTGAAGTCCGATTCAATCCGCCGCGCGCCGGAGGCGTCAAGGGCTCCGATCACTATGCTCAGCGCCGATGGAGGCGTGGTCCGAGCAGGTACCCGGGCGCTCCGCGCGGCTGGTCGCGGCGCTGGCCGCCGGGGTGGCGGTACCGGAGCCGTTCCGGCTGCGCCGGTTCGCGCCGGTACCGGACGGGCCGCTGGACGAGCGCCCGGTGACCGCGTCCCAGACGAACGAGTCGGTGGTGATCGGCGAGCGGCTTGTGGTCAAGTGGATGCGCGAGCCGGTACCCGGGCACCGCGCTCCGGACCTGCTCGCCCACCTGTCCGCGGTGGGCTTCGACCGGCTGCCCGTGCCGTACGGCGCTCTGCTACACGGCGACCGGCTGCTCGCGCTGGTCTCCGGGTACCTGCCGGGTGCTGAGGACGGGTGGGACTGGATGGTGGCGGATCTGGCCGCCGAGCTGTCCGGCGGGCCGGCGGCCACCTTCCCCGCCGACCTCGGCCGGCTCGCCGCCGACCTGCACACCGCGCTGGCCACCCCGTCACCGGTGTACCCTGCTCCGGTCGTACACGTGTCCAATGTGGACTGGGTGGGTCCGGGGATACGGACAGTTGACGAGGCGGTCGCGACAGTTACCGCGGCAGATGACGTTTCTGTGAACACTCATGAAGCTTCTGTGAACTGTGACGGCAATTGGCTGAGCGCTCAGTCAGGAAGGATGCGCGCGGAGGTGAGTACCGCGGCGGCCGCCACGCGTACACCCGTCATGCGGCTGCACGGCGATCTGCACGCCGGACAGGTGCTGCGCTGGGACGGCGGGTACGCGGTCACCGACTTCGACGGTAACCCCACAGTCCCCGACGCGCCGGTGCGCGAGCCGCCGGCGCGCGACGTGGCCCAGATGACCACCAGTCTCGCCCACATTGGACAGATCGTCCTGCGGCGCACCGGTGGCGTAGACTCGGCGCGCATCGCGGACTGGACGGCTCGCGGCGTTATGGTGTTCCTGGAGGCTTACCGGGACCGGCTGACCAGCCGGGACATGCAGTGGCTGTTCGACCAGCGGCTGCTGCGTCCCTTCGAGGTCGTGCAGGAGTGCCGCGAGCTTATCTATTCCGCAAAATATCTCATCCGGTGGCGCTACGCGCCGATGGGCGTGCTGCGCTCCTGGTACGACGACAGATGTTAGGAGAAACGTGGACCCTGACCTGTTCCTGGCCGACCTGGAGGCAAAGCCGGCAGCGCTGGACACGCTCGCCCGTGAGCTTTCCGCCCAGGACGCGTGGGCAGCGTTGCCCACCTCGGTCTCCCGGGTGCTCCTCCTGGGCATGGGCAGCTCCCGCTACGCGGCCCTGACCGCGGCCCGGCGCCTGCGCGCGGCCGGTATCGACGCGACCGCCGAGTACGCCTCGGTGGAGCGCACCTACCCCGCCCACCCCGACACTCTGGTTGTCGCGGTCTCCGCGAACGGGAAGAGCCGTGAAACGCTGGAGGCGGCGGCCCGCTATCCGGGCTACGTCGCACTGACAAACGCACCCGCCGCGCCCCTGGCCGACAGCGCCGGGCTCGTGGTGCCGATGCACGCCGGCACCGAGGAGGGCGGGCTCGCCAGCCGCAGCTTCCTGCACTCGCTGGTACTGCTGCTCGCGCTGGAGCAACACCTCACCGGCCGGCCGCTCGACCTGCCCGGCCTGTGCTCGCGTACCGCCGAGGCCATCACCGACCTGCTGGACCGGCGTACCGCCTGGCTGGAGTCGACGGTCGAGCTGCTGGACAGCACCGATGGCGTATTTACTATCGCACCGGCCGAGCGCATCTCCTCGGCCGAGCAGTCCGCGGTCATCTTCCGCGAGGGCCCGCGCCGCCGCGCGGATGCCGGTGAGACCGGCGACTGGTCGCATGTGGACGTCTACCTGACGCAGACCCTCGACTACCGGGCCCTGTTCTTTCCCGGCTCGCGATACGACGCGGCCGCCCTGGAGTGGCTGCACCAGCGCAGCGCGACGGTCATCGCCGTCGGCGCCGACGTACCCGACGCGAAGCTGGTAGTGCGCTTCCGCCACGACGACGACCTCGACGTGCGGCTGCTGACCGAGGTGCTCGTGGCCGAACTGGTGGCCACCACCTGGTGGGCCGGCGTCTGGTGACCTGACGCACTGCGCACGCTGACGCTTTGCGAGCCGGCGTTGCCGGGCGGCCGACGACAGGATCAACGGTCGCCCGGGCGCCGCCGGGGCGGTGCGGCGGATCTTGATAGGCAGACTTTGACATTGACAGAGTCTTGTGCCTGCTAGCCGGGGCTGGCACGATCCGTAAAACATCGGCAACAGCCGATATTCGTGAGCCTATCCCCGGAGGTCCATGTGAGACTCACAAGGTCTGCCTTCCGCGGTGCCGCCGTCGCCGGCGCCGCCGCGCTCGTCGCCGGCATGGTGCTGGTGACGACACAGGCACAGGCGGCAACAGCAGAATCAATCAGCGCATTGACCACACAGCTCGCCGGCCGCAGCCCCGGCAGCTACCTCGACGCGGCCACCGGCCGGATGGTCGTGACCATCACCGACGCGTCGTCCGCCGCCCAGGTCCGCGCCGCGGGCGCGGTGCCGCGGCTGGTCAAGCACTCCGCCGCGCAGTTGGACCAGGCCACCGCCACGCTGGACCGCGGCGCGCGCATCGCCGGTACCGCCTGGTCCGTGGACCCGGTGACCAACCAGGTCCTGGTATCCGTGGACAGCACGGTGACCGGTGCGAGGCTGGCGCGGGTACGGGCCATCGCGGCGCGGCTGGGCGACGCGGTACGGGTGGAGCAGGTGGCCGGCGCCTTCACCACCCGGATCGCCGGTGGCGACGCCATCTACGGCAGCCAGTACCGGTGCTCGCTCGGCTTCAACGTGGTCAGCGGGAGCACGTACTACTTCCTCACCGCCGGGCACTGCGGCAACCTCGCGGCCACCTGGTACAGCAACTCCGGCCACACCACCGTGCTGGGTACCCGGTCGGGCAGCACCTTCCCCGGCCACGACTACGCGCTCATCCGGTACACCGGCAGCGCGTCGCACCCGGGCAGCGTGGACCTGTACGGCGGCAGCCAGGACATCGCCTCGGCGGCGAACGCGTTCGTCGGTGAGGCGGTACGCCGCAGCGGCAGCACGACCCACGTGCACAGCGGTACCGTCACGGGCCTGAACGCCACCGTCACCTACCCCGAGGGCACGGTGACCGGCATGATCCGTACCAACGTGTGCGCGGAGGGTGGCGACAGCGGCGGCTCGCTGTTCGACGGCTCGATCGCGCTCGGCCTGACCTCGGGCGGCAGTGGCAACTGCACCTCGGGCGGCACGACGTTCTTCCAGCCGGTGACCGCGGCCCTGTCCGCGTACGGCGTGAGCGTCTTCTGATCCACCTCTGGCCAACAGGCCCGCACGCCGACCGTGCGGGCCTGTTCGACAGTCGAATCGACAGTTGTCGTTTGACTTACGGATCGTGGGCTCTTACCTTCTCCTTTTGAAAGCGCTTTCCTGACCCGTCCCCGGAAGCCCTTCAGGAGCCCCACCATGCGCCACACCCCATCGGCCGCCGCGCTCGGCGCGCTCGCGGCCCTCGCCTGCGCCGCGACCGCGGTGCTGACCGGTACCGGTATCGCCGCCGCGGCCGGCTCCGCCGTCGTGGCCCAGGACGGTACCGGCAACTTCAGCACTGTGCAGGCGGCCATCAACGCGGTGCCGTCCGGCAACTCTGGTACTTTCACGATCACCGTCAAGCCGGGCGACTACCACGAGATCGTGAGCGTACCGTCGAACAAACCGTTCATCACGCTGGTCGGCTCCACCGGGCGCGCGTCCGACGTCGTGATCGAGTTCAACAACGCCAGCGGTACCACCAAGCCGGGCGGCGGCACGTACGGCACCTCGGGCAGCGCGTCGGTGACCGTCTCCGCGCACGACTTCACCGCGCGCAACCTGACCTTCGCGAACACGTTCAACGAGGCGGCGTCCACCATCACGGACAAGCAGGCGGTGGCCGTCAACACGCAGGCGGACCGCGCGGTGTACGACAACGTGCGGTTCCTCGGCAACCAGGACACGCTGCTGCTCTGGTCGGGAAGCACCACCACCCGTACCCGCGCGTACTTCCGGTCCTGCTACGTCGAGGGCGACGTGGACTTCATCTTCGGTCGGGGTACCGGCGTCTTCGACCGGTGCGAGATCCACTCGCTGACCCGCGGCTCCACGTCCAACAACGGGTACGTCACCGCGGCGGCGACCGACACCAGCAACCCGTACGGGCTGCTCTTCAGCCAGTGCACGCTGACCAGCAACGCACCCGCGCAGACGGTGTACCTGGGCCGGCCCTGGCACCCGGGCGGCGACACGAACGCGATCGCCCAGGTGGTGTACCGCAACTCGACGCTCGGCGCGCACATCAAGAGCGCACCGTGGACGGACATGTCCGGGTTCTCGTGGAAGGACGCGCGGTTCTTCGAGTACAAGAACACCGGCAGCGGCTCCGGCGTGAACAGCAACCGTCCACAGTTGACAGACGCGCAGGCGCCGAACTACACGCCGCAGAAGTACCTCGCCGGCTCGGACGGGTGGAACCCCGTCTTCTGAGCCCCGCACGGTTCACGCCTCGACGGGGTCTCCCGTCGAGGCGTCCCGTACCAGAATCGCCTCCATCGGGCAGGACGCGGCCGCGTCGAGCACGACCGGGTCCGGGTCCACGACCTCGGCCAGCGGGTGTGACCGGTTGTCCGCGCCGAGCGCGAAGTGGCGCGGTGCGATGCCGACGCAGCTGCCCGTGCCGATGCAGTCCCGGGTGACCTCCAGCCGCCACATGCCGGCCTACCAGGTGACCGGGAGGGCTTCGAGGCTGCGTACCACCATGCCGCGCTTGAACCGCAGCTCGCTGTCGGGTACCACCACCCGCAGGTCGGGGACGTGGCGAAGCAGCCCGCGCAGCGCCTCCTGCAGCTCCATCCGGGCCAGCGGCGCGCCCAGGCAGTGGTGGACACCGGCACCGAACGCGAGGTGCGGGACGTCGCCGCGGTCGAGGTCCAGCCGGTCGGGATCGGTGAACAGTCCCGGGTCGCGGTTGGCCGCGACGGTGGCCGCCATGACGACCGCGCCGGCCGGCAGCCGTACCCCGCCCAGCTCCACCTCTTCCGTGGTGACCCGGGGCATGCCCGCACCGCTGCCGTCGCCGAGCTGGGAGAAGCGCATCAGCTCCTCCACCGCCTGCGGGATCAGCTCGGGCTCGGCGCCCAGCCGGGCGAACGCGGCCGGGTGGTGCAGCAGCGTCAGCAGGAACATGTTGATCATGTTGGCGGTGGTCTCGTGCCCGGCGATGAGTAGCCCGAGGCCCAGCATCACCAGCTCGTACTCGGACAGCCGGTCCTGCTCGTCGCGGGCCGCGATCAGCGCCGTCATGAGGTCGCCGGCCGGCTCGGCGCGCTTGGCCGCGATCAGCTTGCGGAAGTACTCCTTCAGGTCCTCCAGCGCCCGCTCCATGTCGGCCGGGTCCCGCTGCCAGCCGCCCATCAGCGTGTCCGACCAGGCGTGGAACACGTGCCGGTCGGCCGCCGGTACGCCGAGCAGCTCGCAGATCACCTGTACCGGCAGCGGCAGCGAGAAGTGCTCGACCAGGTCGACCGGCCGGGGCAGCGGCTGCATGGCGAGCAGCAGCTCGTCCACGAGTTCGGTGACCCGGGGCCGCAGCTCCTCCACCCGGCGCGCGGTGAACGCGCGGGCGACCAGCTTGCGCAGCCGGGTGTGCTCGGGCGGGTCCATGCCCAGGATCGACTCGCTGGCCAGCTTGCCCAGCGCGGTCTTGGGTACTTCGGGACTGGCCGCCAGCGCCCGGCTGAACCGCGGGTCGACCAGTACCTGGCGCACCTCGGTGTGCCGGGTCACCACCCACGCCGTGAAGCCGGTGGGCGTGACCACCTGCGCGACCGGGCACTCCTCGCGCAGCTGCCCGAAGATGGGCGACGGCTGGTAGAGGGACGGGGACGGCGGGAAGGGGTACGCGATGGGCGCGTCCATGCCGAGCACCTCCAGAGAGTGGCCTCCGGTAAACCTATCGAAAGATTCACATTCGGTCGATAGTGGCCGGCCGTACAGTCGGAGGGTGGGCAACGTCGAGGTCCAGGTGCTGGCCGGGCGCGAGGTGGTGCTGGGCGGCACCCGGGGCATCGCGGTCAGCCGTACCCTGCCGCACCGGGACCGGCGGATGGTCGGGGCGTGGTGCTTCGCCGACCAGTACGGTCCGCACGACACGGTGTCCGGGCCGGGCATGCGGGTACCGCCGCACCCGCACACCGGCCTGCAGACGGTGAGCTGGCTGGTGCGCGGCGAGGTGCTGCACCGGGACAGCCTGGGCAGCGAGGCGCTGATCGAGCCGGGGCAGCTCAACCTGATGACCGCGGGCCAGGGCATCGCCCACTCGGAGGAGTCGCCGGAGCACCGGTCGCCGGTGCTGCAGGGCGTGCAGCTCTGGGTGGCGCTGCCGGACGGGTCACGGGGCGTGGCGGCGGCGTTCGACCACCATCCGGACCTGCCGGTCCTGGTGGACGGCGGCGCGCGGACCACAGTGATCATGGGCGAGCTGGCCGGCGCCGTCTCGCCGGCGCGGACCTACAGCCGGCTGGTGGGTGCGGAGACCACCCTCGCCGAGGGGGCCGGCACCGTGCTGCCACTGCGCGAGGATTTCGAGTACGCCGCCCTGGCGCTGGACGGCGCGGCCGAGGTGGACGGGGTGGCGCTGCACCCGGGCTCGCTGCTGTACCTGGGGCGGGGGCGTACCGGCGTGGCGCTGCGCGGGCCGGCCCGGGTACTGCTGCTGGGCGGCGAGCCGTTCGAGGAGCGCATCGTCATGTGGTGGAACTTCGTCGGGCGTACCCACGAGGAGATCGCGCACAGCCGGGAGGACTGGATGTCCGGCTCCACGCGCTTCGGCGCGGTGCGCGGGTACGCCGGGGAGCCGTTGCCGGCGCCGCCGATGCCGGCAACCCCGCTGCTGCCGCGGGGGCGGGGGCGGTGAGGACAAATTTGACCCGCGGAATGTTGCGCAGTCAAGTACTGTTGTGCCGGGCGTACGAGGCCATGCCCACCGAGGAGGCGTCATGCCAGCCGTGACCGTCGAGAACATCCTGATTCTGCCGCGGGTGCCGGCGCCCGATCCGGCGGTGACCCGGCAGCGCCCGGTCGCGTCGGTGACCACCGCGCCGCACGGGTTCGAGGGGGAGGGGTTCCCGGTACGCCGCGCGTTCGCCGGCGTCGACCTCGCCGCGCTCGATCCGTTCATCCACATGGACCAGATGGGTGAGGTGGAGTATGCGCCGGGCGAGCCGAAGGGTACCGCCTGGCACCCGCACCGCGGCTTCGAAACCGTGACCTACATGATCGACGGTGAGATCCAGCACGCCGACTCCAACGGCGGCGGCGGGCTCATCACCGACGGGGCCACCCAGTGGATGACCGCGGGCGCGGGCATCCTGCACATCGAGGCGCCGCCGGAGCGCGTGGTCATGGCGGGCGGCCTGTTCCACGGCATCCAACTGTGGGTGAACCTGCCGCGCCGGCTCAAGTTCGCGCCGCCGCGGTACCAGGACATCCACGCCGGCAGCGTCGCTCTACTGTCCTCTTCGGACGGTGGCGCGCTGGTCCGGGTGATCGCCGGTGAACTGGCCGGGCACAGCGGTCCGGGCGTCACGCACACGCCGATCACCTTGGTACACGCGACGATCAGCCCCGGCGCGTCGCTGACCCTGCCGTGGCGGAAGGATTTCAACGCGCTCGCGTACGTGCTCGCCGGTCAGGGTACGGTCGGCGCGCAGCAGCGGCCGGTGGAGGCGGGTCAGCTGGCGGTGTTCGGTGCCGGCGACGCGCTCACCGTGGCGGCCAGCGCCACACAGGACAGTCGCAGCCCCGGACTGGACGTGCTGTTCCTGGGCGGGCAGCCGATCCGCGAGCCGGTGGCGGCGTACGGTCCGTTCGTGATGAACACCCGGGCCGAGCTGGTGCAGGCGTTCGAGGACTACCAGGCGGGACGGCTGGGTACGATCCCGGCGGCACACGCCGACGTGCGCGGCGAGACGGGTGACGTGTCGCGCGCAGCGAACCAGGAGGCACCGTGACCGACCATGATGTCAAGGTGGTTGACAACCCGGACGAGGGGCAGTTCGAGATCTACGCGCACGGCAGGCGCGCCGGCTTCGTGGCGTACGACCTGGCGCCGGACCGGATCACGTTCATCCACACCGAGATCGACCCCGAATTCAACGGGCGCGGTCTGGGCGGGCGGCTGGTGGCGCAGGCGCTGGACATGGCGCGCGAGCGCGGTCTGGCGGTGGTACCCCGATGCCCGTTCGTGAAGCGGTTCATCGAGCGGCATCCCGACTACGCCGACCTGGTCGCGGCCTGAGGGTCAAGCAGAGGGGCCCGGCTGTCCGCCGGGCCCCCTTTCGTGCTCTGTCCTGCTCAGCTCGCGGCCAGTTCGGCGTCCGAGGACAGCACCAGGCCGATGCTGATGGTACCGGTGCGCAGCGCGTTCTTCGTCTGCGAGCCGGCCGAGTCCAGCGACTTGAACGAGCCGAACGTGATGCCGTACGTCTTCTGCAGGCCCACCTCGCAGAACGGGCGCTGCGGGCACTCCGGCGGGCCGCCGAGGATGGTTTCCTTGCCGGAGCACTTGCTGGCGAACTCGGACAGCGTCGTCACACCGTACTTGTCCGCGAACGGCTTGGTCACCGCGAACGCGTTCTGGTCCGCGGCCTGGGCCGGGTCGCCGAAGACGAGGCCCACCTTGGTGCCCAGGTTCTTCAGCTGGGTCACGGTCGCGTCCAGATCGCTGGAGGCGAGCGGGCTCGGGTTGGCGCCGTTCACCTTCGGGTTGAGGAACTCGGTCAGGGTGCCGGCGTACTCCGGTACCACCTGCAGCTGGCCCTTCTCCAGCGCCGGCTCGTACAGCTCGCGGTTGCCGACGGTCTGCACGGTGGCGGTGAAGCCGGCCGCGTTCAGCGCGATCTTGTAAAGCTCCGCGACCGTCTGGTTCTCCGCGAAGTTCGCCGCGCCGATGGTCACCTTGCCACCCGCGCCCTTGGTGATGCCGGCGGTGAGGTTGTTGGCCGTGGCGAACGCGGCGGCCGCGGCCGGCGAGGACTGGTGGTCCACGTCGGTCGCCTTGTTCAGCGAGATCAGCTTCGGCGTGTCCAGCGCTGCGGAGACCTTGTTCAGCGCCTCCAGCAGCCCGGGCTTGACCGCCTTCGCGTTCACCGCCGGGATGATGTTGTCCACCGTCTGCAGTTTCTTGTCGTCGGCCAGCGCGACCAGCTGCGTACCCGCGACCGGTGCGCAACCGCCCGCGGCGGCCGCGCTGGCCGGCGCCTGCGTGCCGGACGACCCGGCCTTGCCACACCCGGCGGCCAGCAGTGCCGCGGAGGCGATGCTGACCAAGCCAATTGCGCTGACGATCGCTGACCGGTAGCCGCTCCGACGAGCTGCGCGGCTGACAATCGCTGACCGGTAGCCGCTCCGACGAGCTGCGCGGCTGACGATCGCTGACCGGTAGCCGCTCCGACGAGCTGCGCGGCTGTGTGCGACAGGATTCATCTCCCGCCCGCCTTCCGTGTCCCGGCCCGCGGGCCGCGTGTCCGACGGGCGGTACGCGGCTGCGACACCGCCCGATGCGTCTTCCACCTCAACACGGCGTTCCCGGATGCAGCAACCAATGAGCGGATCTTGACGAAGTTGTTGCCAGATCTTGACCAGCTCTTATGCGGCGCCCTCGGGCGCGGTGCGGCGCAACCGGCGGCGGCGCAGCGGGCGCGGCGTCACCAGCCGCTCCACCCACGCGAAAACCACCTCCACGAGCAGCGCGAACAGCGCCACGAGCAGCCCGCCCGCGAGCACCTCGCCGCCGCCCGAGGCGATGGTCTTGCCGAACCCCTCCTGGATGATCTGGCCGAGGCCGCCGCCGCCCACAAAGGACGCGAGCGTCGCGGTCGCCACCACCTGTACCGCCGCGGTGCGGAAGCCCGCCGCCAGGTACGGCACGGCCAGCGGGAGTTCCACCCGCCACAGCACCTGCCAGCCGGACAGCCCCATGCCCCGCGCCGCGTCCCGCACCTCGGGATCCACCTCGCGCAGCCCGGTGTACGCGTTGGCCAGCAGCGGCGGTACCGCGAAGACCGCCAGCGCCAGCACGATCGCCGGGGTACCGAAGCCGATGAACGTGAGCGGGAAGATGGCCAGCAGCGCCAGCGTCGGTACCGCGAGCGTGATGTTGGAGATCAGCACCACGAGCCCGCCGCCCCGGCCCACGTGCCCGAGCCAGATGCCCAGCGGCCAGGCCACCGCGCAGCCGATGAGCACGGCGAGCGCGCTGATCCGCACGTGCTCGCCGAGACGGTCCACGATCCCGCCCGGATTGGTCCAGTTGAGCGGGTCGTTGAGCCACTGGATGGCCTGCTGGATGGCGTTCACCGCGCCCGCCGGGCCCACGGGGTCGCGAGCCGGCCGAGGCTCGCGAGGATCAGGTCGAGCACCAGCCCCAGCGCCACGCAGAGCAGCGTGTTGGTGGCGATCTCCGCCCGGTAGAAACCGTTCTGGAAGCCGGCCATGATCAGTTGACCGAGCCCGCCGTTACCGTTCAGCACGCCGATCGTCACCAGGGCCACAGTGGACACCGTGGCCAGCCGGACGCCGGTGATGATGCCCGGCAGCGCCAGCGGCAGCTCGATGCGGACCAGCTGGCGCCAGCGCCCGTACCCGACGCCCCGGGCCGCCTCGCGGACGTCCTCGGGTACCGCGAGCAGTCCGGTCAGCGCGTTGCGAATCACCATCAACAGCGCGTACAGCACAAGGCCGGCGAGCACCATCGTGCGCCCGATCCCGAGTACCGGCGTGAGCAGGGCGAACAGCGCGAGCGACGGGATCGTGTAGAGGACGGCGGAGACGCCGAGGATCGGGCCGGCGAGCGGGCGCACCCAGTACGCCAGCACGGCCAGCGGCACCGCCACGGCGGTGGCCAGCAGTACCGTTTCCACCGTCAGCAGGGTGTGCTGCTGCAGCGCCGACGCGATCGTGGAAAAGTTGTCGGTCACGTACGACCAGGAGAACCAGGGGTTGCTCGAGGTCGCGTACGCGAGCGGAGGGGGCATACGTGGACGGTACCCTGAGTAGTGGCGCAGCGCCGATCACTCTGGAACGTCTCGGCAAGCGGTACCCGGACGGCACCGAGGCCGTCCGCGAGCTGTCCCTGGACATCCCGGCCGGGGAGCTGGTCGTGCTGATCGGCCCGTCCGGTTGCGGCAAGTCCACGGTGCTCCGGATGATCAACCGGCTGATCGAGCCCACCGCCGGCCGGGTGCTCATCGACGGCGTGGACACCGCCGGCGCCAACCAGGTGGACCTGCGCCGGCGGATCGGGTACGTGATCCAGAACACGGGGCTGTTCCCGCACCAGACCGTACGCGCGAACGTGGCGACCGTACCGAAGCTGCTCGGCTGGGCGCGCGCCCGGATCGCGGCCCGGGTGGACGAGCTGCTGGACCTGGTCGGGCTGGAGCCGGACCGGTACGGCTCCCGGTACCCGAACGAGCTGTCCGGCGGTCAGCGCCAGCGGGTCGGGGTGGCCCGGGCGCTGGCGGCGGACCCGGTGGTGCTGCTGATGGACGAGCCGTTCTCGGCGGTCGACCCGATCGTGCGGCTGCGCCTGCAGGACGAGTTCCTCAAGCTGCAGGCGACGGTACGCAAGACGATCGTGCTGGTGACGCACGACATCGACGAGGCGGTACGGCTCGGCGACCGGATCGCGGTGCTCTCCGAGGGCGCGAGGCTGGAGCAGTACGCGCCCCCGGCGGACCTGCTGCGCGAGCCGGCCGGCGACTTCGTGCGCGAGTTCGTCGGCGCGGACCGGGGCGTGATGCGGCTCGGGGTCACCCCGATCGACCTGTCCGCCCTGCACCCGGTGTCCACAGTGGACTATGCGGCGGGCGGCGGCCCCTCGGTACCGGCCTCGGCCACGCTGCGCGAGGCGCTCGGCGCGCTGCTGGACGGCGGCCGCGGCTGGGTCGCGATCCACGACTCCGGCGGTGCCCCTCTGGGCGTGCTCCTCCCCGACGACATCGCCCACCTCGCCGTCACGCCCGGTCAGGGGGTGGCGTCGTAGCCGAGGGCGGAGAGGTAGGTGCGGGCCCAGTGGCCCACGTCGTGCGCGGCGAGGTAGCGGCGCATGGCGCGCATCCGCCTGGCCGTGTCGCTCGGGTCCGCCTCCAGCGCGTGTACCAGCGCGTCCTTGAGACCGTCGAGGTCGTGCGGGTTCACCTGGTACGCGTGCTTCAGCTCCGCCGCCGCGCCGGCGAACTCGGACAGCACCAGCGTGCCGCCGTTGTCGACCCGGCTGGCCACGTACTCCTTCGCGACCAGGTTCATGCCGTCGCGTAGCGGCGTCACCGCCATCACGTCGGCGGCCAGGTAGAGCGCCGCGAGTTCGGTGCGGTTGAACGAGCTGTTCAGGTAGTGCACCGCGGGTACGCCGAGCCGGCCGTACTCGCCGTTGATGCCGCCCACCTCGCGCTCCACCTTGTCCCGCAGGAGCTTGTAGTGCTCGACTCGCTCCCGGCTGGGTACCGCGACCTGCACCAGCACCGTGTCGGGTACCTTCACCCGCCCGTCGGCGAGCAGCTCGCGGTACGCCTTGAACCGGTGTTCGATGCCCTTGGTGTAGTCCAGCCGGTCCACGCAGAGCATGATCCGGTCGGGTTCGCCGAGGTCGCGGCGGATCTGCGCGGCCTGCTCGCGTACCTCGGGGGTGGCGGCGAGCCGCTGCATCTCGGCGACGTCGATGGAGATGGGGAAGGCGCCGACGCGGACCACCCGGCCGTCCACCTCGACGTTGAGGTTGCGCGCCCGCACGTCGAGCAGCCGGTCGGCGAGGCGCACGAAGTTGTGCGCGCCACCCGGGTTCTGGAATCCGATGAGGTCGGCGCCGAGCAGCCCCCGCAGCAACTCGGCCCGGCGCGGAATCTGCCGGAAGAGTTCCGATGGTGGGAACGGTATGTGCAGGAAAAAGCCGATCCGCAGGTCCGGGCGCAGGGCGCGGAGGAGTGCGGGTACCAGTTGCAGGTGATAGTCCTGGATCCAGACGCAGGCACCGTCGGGCGCGGCCTCGGCGGCGGCCTCGGCGAAGCGCTTGTTCACCCGGTGGTACGACTCCCACCAGCGGCGGTGGTACACCGGTTGTTCAACCGCGTCGTGGTACAGCGGCCAGAGGGTCGAATTGGAGAATCCCTCGTAGTAGTTTTCAAACTCCTCGGCCGACAGCGGTACCGCGCGCAGCGCCACCCCTTCGACGTCCGGCAGATCGGGTGCCGGTCCGACGCAGCCGGCCCAGCCGACCCAGGTGGCATTGCCGTTGCGCAGCACCGGGTGCAGCGCGCTGACGAGCCCGCCAGGGCTGCGGCGCCATTCGCGGACGCCACTGTCGGACATGGTTTCGTCGATGGGCAGCCTGTTGGCGACGACGACGAGAGAGCGGTTGGACATGCCGGTACCCCCAGGGTCCGTGAAGATCCGTGCCTCTTGCCACTTCTTATGCTGGTTTTTACCCGTCGCTGGTTAAGTGCCCGTTACGAAACTGGTAAGCGCGTCGATGATTTAACTCACACACCGCATTCACAAAGGCTCTCACCTCCCACTCTTCCACAAAATCGTGCGCAGGAGAACTTTCGGCTGGCGTTGAAAGATACCGCTACTGGTCGGTACGTCCGGGCGGGCAGCCTCACAATTTTCTGCCGTCAATGTCTGTGATTCACACGCGCGGGATCCGTCCATTGTGGAGCCGAAGGTGACGTACCGTGATCCGTGCGGCGAAGCGGCTCGGATAGGGTTGACCTGGGATTCGTAATCGGTGACGAAGTGGGCTACATGATCGACAACGGTAAGGTGCGCGCGCTGCTCCTGGAGAACATCCATCCCGACGCGGTGAGCCGCCTGGAGTCCGAGGGCTACCTCGTCGAAAGCCTCGGGCGCGCGCTCGACGAGGACGAACTCATCGAGCGGATCGACGGGGTACACCTGCTCGGGGTGCGGTCGAAGACGCAGGTCACGGGGCGCGTGCTGCGCGCCGCGCCGCAGTTGCGGGCGGTCGGCGCGTTCTGCATCGGCACCGACCAGATCGACCTGGCCACCGCGTCCGCGGCGGGCGTGGCCGCGTTCAACGCGCCGTTCTCCAACACCCGCAGCGTGGTGGAGCTGGCGCTCGCGGAGATCATCGCGCTGACGCGCCGGCTCACCGAGAAGAACGCCAAAATGCACGACGGCGTCTGGGACAAGGACGCCGAGGGCAGCCACGAGGTCCGCGGGCGGTCGCTCGGCATTGTCGGGTACGGGAACATCGGCACCCAGCTGTCGGTACTCGCGGAGAACCTGGGCATGCGGGTGTACTACTACGACACCGCGGACAGGCTCGCCCTGGGCAACGCGAAGCGCTGCGGCACTTTGGACGAGTTGCTGGAGCTGGCCGATGTGGTCACGCTGCACGTGGACGGGCGGCCCGGAAACAGCGGGCTGTTCGGGGAGGAGCAGTTCGCCCGGATGCGACCCGGGAGTCTGTTCCTGAACCTGTCGCGCGGCTTCGTCATCGACCACGCCGCGCTGCGCCGGTACCTGTCCAACGGGCACCTGGCCGGGGCGGCCGTGGACGTGTTCCCGGCGGAGCCCAAGGGGCGCGGCGACGAGTTCGTGTCGGAGCTGCGCGGGCTGCCCAACGTGATCCTCACCCCGCACATCGGCGGTTCCACGGAGGAGGCGCAGGCGGACATCGGCGGCTTCGTCGCCGGCAAGTTGGCGCAGTACGTGAGCGAGGGCAACACCACGCTGAGCGTGAACCTGCCCGCGATCGCGCTGCCGCTGCCCGGCCAGACGCACCGCCTCGCGTACGTGCACCACAACACGCCGGGCGTGCTGGCGCGGGTGAACAGCGTGCTGGCCGAGCACGCGGTGAACATCGAGGGCCAGCTGCTGGCCACCCGGGGCGAGTACGGGTACCTGCTCACCGACATCGGCTGCGACTACCCGGACGAGGTGCTGACCCGCCTGCGCGGGCTGGCGCAGACCGTCCGGCTCCGCGTGATCTCGTGAGCAACTTCGAGGACGGCCTGCGCGCGGTTGTCGGGGACGGGCACGTGCTGGTCGACCCGGACCTGCGGGCGCCGTACGAGACGGACTGGACGCGCCGGTTCACCGGTACCGCGCGGTGCGTGGTGCGGCCGGCGGACACGGGCGAGGTGGCGGCGGTGGTACGCGCCTGCGCGGCGGCGGGGGCGCCGGTGGTGGTACAGGGTGGCAACACCGGCCTGGTGGGCGGGGGCGTACCCGCCGGCGGCGAGGTGCTGCTGAGCCTGGCCCGGCTGACCGCGCTGGATCCGGTGGACGCGGTGGAGGCACAGGTCACCGCGGGCGCCGGGGTGACTCTGGAGCGGCTGCAGCAGCACGCCCGCGCCGCCGGCTTCGACTTCGGCGTCGACCTCGCGGCGCGCTCCTCGGCCACGCTCGGCGGCCTGACCGCCACCAACGCGGGAGGCATCCGGGTGCTGCGGTACGGCAGCATGCGCGCGCAGCTGGCCGGGGTCGAGGCGGTGCTCGCCGACGGTACCGTGGTGAGCCATCTGACCGGCCTGGCCAAGGACAACACCGGCTACGACCTCACCCAGCTGCTCGCCGGCAGCGAGGGCACGCTGGCCGTGGTCACCCGGGTGCGGCTGCGGCTGGTACCCCTGCTGCCGTCGCGGACGGTCGCGCTGGTCGGCCTCGCCGGTACCGACGAAGCCCTGGCGTTGCTGGCCGCGGCCCGGGCGGGGGCGACCACGCTGGCCGCCGCGGAGCTGTTCTTCGCCGGCGGCCTGGAGCTGGTGTGCGCGCACGCCCGGCTGCAGCCGCCGTTCCGCGAGCCGTTCGGCGCCTACATGGTGCTGGAGTGCGCCGCGCCGGACGACCCGACGGACGAGCTGCTGGAGGTGCTGTCCGGCTGCGCGGCCGTGGGCGACGCGACGGTCGCCTCGGACGCGGCCGGCCGCACCCGGCTGTGGGCGTACCGGGAGTCGCACACCGAGGCGGTCAACGCGGCCGGGGTACCGGTGAAGCTGGACGTGTGCGTACCCCTGCGGGAGCTGGCCGGACTGGTCGCGGCCATGCCGTCCACAGTGGACAAGGCGGCGCCCGGCGCGCGGACTGTCCTATGGGGACACCTCAACGAGGGCAACCTGCACGTGAACGTGCTCGGTGCGCAGGACGCCGCCGAGGCGGTCAGCGACGCGGTGCTGCGGCTGGTCGCGGCGCACCGGGGCAGCATCAGCTCGGAGCACGGGGTGGGCCGGGCCAAGGTGGCCTGGCTGCCGCTGTCCCGTACCGACGAGGAGATCGCCGCGATGCGCCGCATCAAGTCCGCGCTCGACCCGGCGGGGCTGCTCAATCCCGGGGTGCTGCTGCCGGCGTCGCATAGTCCGGCAGGGTGATCGCGTCGGCCTTCTGGAACGCCTTCGCCATCAGCGCGCGCAGCGGCCAGCGCGTCATCATGCCCATGGACAGGTTGCGTAGCCGGATGGCCAGCGCGCCGCGGGGGAGGAACCCGCTGATGCCACCGGGCGGCAGCTTCTGGCACTGCGCCGCGTACCCGCGCAGCGCGGCCTCGTACCGCGGGAAGGCCAGCGCGTGGTCGCCGCCGGCCGCGGCCAGCTCCCCGGCGAGCACGTACGCGCCCACCAGCGCCAGGCTGGTACCCATCCCGGTCAGCGGGGACGGGCTGTACCCGGCGTCGCCGAGCAGCACCACCCGGCCGCACGCCCACCGGTCCAGGCGCACCTGGCCGTACAGGTCGAAGTACAGGTCGGTGGTGTCGCGCAGCGCGGCGAGCAGGCGCGGCACCTCCCAGCCCATGCCGGCGAAGGTCTCCGCCAGGATCCGCTTCTGCGCGGCGGTGTCGCCGCGGTCGTAGCGCAGCGGCGGCGAGGCGAACGCGAACATGGCCTGGGTGCCGTGCCCGCGCTCGGAACGGATCGCCGCCATCCGGCGCCCGGGCGCGTTGTGCATCAGGAACCAGCCCTGGTTGTCGAACTCCTCGGGCAGGCTGAAGAACGCGGTGTACGCGCCGAGCGGCCGGACGAGCCGGTCCTCGTCGCCGAACGCGAGCGCGCGTACCCGCGAGTGCGTGCCATCCGCGCCGACCACGAGGTCGAACCGGCGCGGTGCGGCCCGTTCGAAGGTGACCGCCACGCCGTCCGCGTCCTCGGCCAGGCTCGTGACTGAGTCGCCGAACAGGTACTCGGTGTGCGCGCCGGTCGCGTCGTACAGGATGCGGGACAGGTCGCCGCGCAGGATCTCGATCTCGGCCACGATGCCCTCGCCGCCGAACAGTTCGGCCGGCATCCGCGCCGACCACCGGCCGGCACTGTCCACATAGGCGAATCCCTGCTCGTTCACGCGCGCCGCGCGGACCGCCGGCATGATGCCCATCCGCTCGGTGACCCCGCGGGCCACGCCGCGGATGTCCACCGCCTGCCCGCCCGGGCGTGGCGCCGGCGCGCGCTCCACAATGGTCGGTTGGTACCCGTACCGGCTCAGCCAGTGCGCCAGCGCCGGCCCGGCGATACCGGCGCCCGAGATCAATACCGTCCTGTCCGCCACGGCTCCGCCCCTTCTCTGTGTACGCTGTACGCAAGAGTGGCTCTGATTGTTTGCCAGTGCAAGCTTGGTGATCAGGCGTACTAGTACACTGGGCGGATGGAGCCTCCGTACGCGCGGATCGTCGCCGACATCCGGCGCCGGATCGTCACCGGTGAACTGCGCGCGGGCGACCGGGTACCGTCGGCCCGGCAGATCACCCGCGACTGGGGTGTCGCCATCGCGACCGCCACCCGGGCCCTGGCCGAACTGCGGCAGGAGGGGCTGGTCCGGCCGGTGGCCGGCGTGGGTACCCTCGTGCAGGCCCGGCCGGCACCGGCCCGGCCCGCCCGCCACGGTGAGCCGGCACCGGCCCGGATCGTGCGGACCGCGATCGAAATCGCCGACGACGAGGGGCTCGGCGCGCTGTCCATGCGGCGGGTCGCCACCGAACTGGGCGTGGCCACCATGGCGCTGTACCGCCACGTGCGCAGCCGGGACGAGTTGGTGCTGATGATGGTCGACGCGGCCATGGCCGAGGCGCCGCCGCCCGCGCCCGTGCCCGGATGGCGGGCCCAGTTGGAGGCGCTGGGCCGGCTCCAGTGGGCCAACTACCAGCGGCACGTGTGGCTCGCCCCGGCCGTGTCGATGACCCGCCCGCAACTGGTACCGCACGGCATGCGGCACACCGAGTACGCGGTACGCGCGCTGGACGGGCTCGGCCTGGACCCGGGTACCCGGGCGCACGCGGCGATCGGGTTCATCGGGTACGTGCGCGGAATGGCGGCGAGCCTGGAGTCCGAGGCGCGGGCGCGGCAGGACACCGGCCTGACCGGTGGCGAGTGGGTCGAGTCGCAGAACGCGGCGTTCGCGGCCGCGTTCGCCACCGGCAACTACCCGCACCTCGCCGCGCTCGCCGCCACCGAGGTCGACCTGAGCCTCGACTCGCTGTTCGAGTTCGGGCTGTGCCGGCTGCTCGACGGGTACGAAACGCTGCTCCGCCGCGCGTGACCTCTTGCTACCGGCGAGTAGCATGATCCGCGTGACCGCCTTCCGCACCACCGCCGCGCTCGCCGCCGTCGGCGTGCTCACCCTCGCGGCCAGTGGCTGCCTCAAGCCCACCGCCGATCCCAACGCCGCCAAGCCCGGCGTCATATACCCGACCCGTACCCCCGCCACCCCCAACAACTCGGCCGGGCCCGGGTCGCAGATCGCGCACGCCGCCAGCGTGGCCGCGCAGCAGGCGGTCGACCGGTACGCCTCGGGCGACTACGCGGGCGCGTGGGAGACGTACACGGAGGCGGGCCAGAAAGCGATCTCCAAGGCCGACTTCGTCAAGTTCAACACCGAGTGCCCGCCCAAGTTCCTGCACAGCACGGCGACCGTGACCGGGGTGCAGCTCAAGTCGCTGAACACCGCGGTGGTGGGCGTGACGATCGGTGGCCAGCAGGCGCAGTACCTGCTCATGTTCGAGCGCGGCCAGTGGCGGTTGCAGCCCTCGGCGGCGGCGATGGCCAACTTCAAGCTGGGGGTGGCGAAGGCGGTGCAGAAGGAGAAGGCGGCCGGCGCCTGCTGACCGTCACCGGTACAGCTTGACCCAGTCGATGTGCGTGACCACCCGCGCCGGCGTGCTCGCGTCCGGCGCCGGTACCCCGTCCTTCGGGCCCGGTTCGACCTGCACGTACAGGTGCATCGGAACCCGCGGGATCTGCGGTGCGGTCTTGCTCCTGGTGGAGTCGTAGTACACCCTGCCGTCCAGGTACAGCTTCACGTAGGTGGCCCGCCACTCGATGGTGATGACGTGCCACGCGGTGAAGGTACCGGTCACGTCGCTCACGTCGTTCCTGCTGTCCGGGCCCCAGACCACCCCGCCGTAGCTCAGCGTGCGCCCCGCGTCGGGCAGGAGGACGGCGGTGATGTACCCGTCCGCGGCGCTGTTGGTGCGCGGCCACAACCCGAGGACCGGGCTGTAGCCGGCGCCCGCGTCGAACCGGGCGCGGATCTTCCAGACGCCGTAGAGCTGGTCGCCGTTGGTGCCGCACCAGCACAGGCCGCCGGCCACGTTGCCCTTGCCGGTCGGATTCTTTCCGGTACCCACGATCTGCAGTTCGCCGCCCGTGACCTGGATTGCGCCGTGCGACCAGAGCGAGCCGTTGGCGTTGGCGTTCTCGTACAAGCTCCACCTGGTCGTGTCGAGCGGGCCGGTGAAGTCGTCCCAGTCGACGCGCCCGGGGTCGGGGGAGCTGGACGCGGCGGGTGACCCCTGCACCCGGGCCTTGCCACCGCCGCCGGCCACCTGCCGGGTGGGCGCCCCCGGCGGCGGGGCGGCCAGCCCTTGCGTGGCGGCCGCTGCGGGCGCGCCAGCGCCGCTCCGGTTGGACAGTCGCCAGACGGTGAAGCCGCTGCCGCCGACCAACACCAGCAGGGCCGCGGCCACGGCGGCCAGCCGGCCCGGGTGCCGCGCCCAGCCCCGCCCTGCCAGCAGCGGCTCGGAAACCATGGGCGGCACAACGACCATGGGCGGCGCCGACATCGTCGGGGGTGCTGAGACAGGCGGCGGCACCGGCTGCTGCCCCGGCAGTTCGGTCTCCGTGGGGGACGACGGCCAGGCGGTCGGGCCCTCGGGCCAGACGATCGGCTGCCCGGTGCCGGGGCCATCGACATCCTCTGCTGTCACCGGGACGAGACTAGCCGGGTGGCCGGTCGGGCAGGTACCCGTCCCCCATTCCGGGGAATCGCTTCCACGCACTGGTATCAGGGCATGGCGGTGTGGAGTCGCCGGCCCCGGGGTAGCAAGATCCGAGTGATGGACCGTGGCACAGCAACCCAGGCCCCGGGCGCGGCACTACGCGAGACGGCCGTCGAGGTGCTCGACGGCAACTGGTCCCGCGACCACACCCTGCCCTCGCGCGCGCTCTACCCGCACCAGTGGAGCTGGGACTCAGCCTTCATCAGCATCGGGCTGGCCCACTACGCGCCGGACCGGGCCTGGCTCGAACTGCGCACGCTGTTCCAGGCGCAGTGGGAGGACGGGCGCGTACCGCACATCGTGTTCGACCCGGGCGTGGCCGAACGCGACTACTTCCCGGGTCCGGCGTTCTGGGACGTACCCGGGCGGCACACGACCGGGGTGGTGCAGCCGCCGGTACACGCCGTGGCCGCGTGGGAGGTGTACCGGCGTACCGGCGACCGGGAGCAGCTGTCCTGGCTGTACCCGCGCCTGGTGGCGCAGCAGCGGTACCTGGCCCGGCGGCGGGACGTGGCCCGGGACGGGCTGGCCTGCATCGTGCACCCGTGGGAGTCGGGCCTGGACAACAGCCCGTCCTGGGACGGCGCGCTGTCCGCGGTACCGGTGGATCCGGGGGTGCTGCGGCGGCACCGGCGGCGCGACATCGACCGGGCGCAGGCCGCGCACCGCCCGACCGACGACGACTACGCGCGCTTCATCGCCATCGCCGAGGCGTACCGGGCGCGCCACTACCAGGACCAGGACCTGGCCGCCGACCACCCGTTCCTGGTGGAGTGCCCGGCGTTCAACGCGATCAGCGCGGCGGCGGAGGGGGCGCTGGCCCGCATCGCCGAGGTGCTCGGCGCCGACCCGGGGCCGCACCGCGAGCAGGCGGCGCGGATCACCCGGGCACTCGTGGACCGCCTGTACGACCCGGACAGCGGGATGTTCCACGCGCGCGACGTCCGCAGCGGCAAGCTCAGCCCGGCCCGCTGCGTCAACGGGCTGATCCCGCTGATGCTCCCGGACCTGCCGGCCGGACAGGTGGACACGCTGCTGGCCGCGGCCCGCTCGCCCCGCTTCGGCCTGGACCCTGCGATGGTGCTGCCGCTGCCGAGCTACGACCGCACCGCACCGGACTTCGACCACCTGCGTTACTGGCGCGGCCCGGTCTGGGTGAACGTGAACTGGCTGGTCTGGCGCGGGCTGCGGGAGCACGGGCAGGAGGCGCTGGCCGGGTCGCTGCGCGCGTGCCTGCTGCGGTTGATCGCCCGGTCCGGCTGCTACGAGTACTTCGACCCGGCCACCGGGTCCGGCATCGGCGCGACCGCGTTCAGTTGGACCGCGGCCCTGGCCTTGGACCTGCTCGCCAACTAACCTCTGGGCCGTGACGGACGGCGAGGCGGGGGTTGCGGTAGAGGACGTCTGGCGCGGCTTCGGGCCGGTACAGGCGCTGCGCGGTGTCCAGTTCACGGTGCCGTACGGGCAGGTCACCGCGCTGGTCGGGCCGAACGGGGCGGGCAAGACCACGCTGCTGCTGATCCTGGCCACGCTGCTGTCCCCGGACCGGGGGCAGGTGCGGGTCGCCGGCGTGGACGCGCTGACCGACCCGGCCGGGGTACGCGCGCGGATGGGTTGGATGCCCGACACTTTCGGCGTGTACGAGCAACTCACCGTGCGCGAGTACCTGGGCTTCTTCGCCGCCGCGTACTGGCTGGACAAGCCGGCGGGCGTGGCCCGTACCGCCGAGCTGCTCAAGCTGATCCACCTGGAGGAGTACGCGGAGCAGGCGGTACACGTGCTGTCCCGCGGGCAGAAACAGCGGCTGGCCATGGCCCGCGCGCTGGTACACCGGCCCCGGGTGCTGCTGCTGGACGAGCCGGCCTCGGGGCTGGACCCGCGGTCCCGGATGGAGCTGCGGGACACGCTGCGTTCGCTGGCCGCGGACGGGGTGGCGGTGCTGGTGTCCAGCCACATCCTCGGCGAGCTGGAGGAGATCGCGGACCGGGTGGTGCTGGTGACCGGCGGGCGCACGGTGGGCGAGTACGCCATGGCCGAGCTGGGCCGCCAGCAGCGCGTCGGGTACCGGGTACGGGCCTTGGACGGGCGGGCGCTGACCGCCGCGCTGGCCGGCCGGCTGCCCGACCCGCCGCCGGTCGCGCACCCGCGTACCGAGCTGGCGCTGCCGCCGATGACCGAGGAGGAGGCGGCCGACCTGCTGACCGAGCTGGTGACCGCGGGAGTCCGGGTGGTGGCGTACGAGCCGCTGCACAGCCGGCTGGAGTCGGCGTACCTGGCGATGACCGAGGGGCGCGGATGATCGAGCACCTGGCGCGCGGTGCGCTGCTGGTCGCCGCGCAGGAGTTCCGGATCCGGCTGCGTACCGGCCGGTGGCGCTGGCTGCTGGTGGCCTGGGTACTGGTGCTGGCGGCGTTCACCGTGCTGGTCGACCGGGCGCTGGCCGCGAGCGGCGTACACCGGCACCGCGGGCCGGCGCTGTTCGGCATCCTGATGCTGTTCGTCCTCGGGCTGGTCCTGGTGATCAGCCCGGTGCTCACCGCGCAGGTGGTGAACGGGGACCGGGAGCGCGGCACCCTCGCCACCCTCCAGATCACCCGGCTCAGCCCGGCGCAGATCGCGCTGGGCAAGCTGCTCGCCGGCTGGACCGTGGGGCTGGTGGCGCTCGCGCTGGCGCTGCCGTTCGTGGTCTGGGCGATGGCGGAGGGCGACCTGACCGTCGGCCGCGTGGCCGGGGTGCTGGGCGTGTCCGCGCTGCTGATGGGCGTGGTCTGCGCGATCTCGGAGGCCATGTCCGCGCTGCTGGCCCGCGGCATCACCTCGGCGCTGCTGTCCTACCTCGCGGTGTTCGCGCTGTCCGCCGGCACGCTGATCGCGTTCGCGGTGGCGCTGCCGCTGACGTCCGACCGGGTCGCGTCCGGCACGGTCAACCGGCCGGACCGGATCTGGTGGCTGCTGGCGCCGAACCCGTTCGTCATCCTGGCCGACTCGGCACCCCGGCTGCCGTCCCAGACCAGCGCCGGTTCGTTCGACTCCGTGCCGGCTGATGATCCGCTCAGCCTGCTGGGGGTGGTGACCCGCCGGCTGCGGATACCGCCGGACGCGCGCGGGGGCGTCGATGCCGACCAGGGGATCCGGATCTGGCCGTACGGGTTGGGGTTCGACCTGCTGCTCGCGTCCGGCGCTATGGCGCTGACCGTCCGGCGGCTGCGTACCCCGGCACACCGGGTACCGCGCGGCGTCCGGATCGGCTGACCGCTCAGCCCAGGAAGTCGGTGACGACCGCCTCCCACAGTTCGGTGGACAGGCGCAGCGACTCCTGGTCGATGCGCTCGTTGTCACCGTGGAACATGGCACCGAACTCGGCGAAGCCGATCCGGTCGCTGAACATCCCGTAGCCGTACGCGGTGGCGCCGGCGCGCCGGAAGAACCGGGCGTCGGTCGCACCCACCATGAGGAACGGCACGGTACCCGCGCCCGGCACCAGCGCGCCGCTGACCCGGGTCAGGCTCTCCCACAGCGGTGTGCGTACCGGCGACGCGGTGGCCGGGTTCCAGTTGTCGGTGACGATGTCCACCCGGGGCGCCAGGTCCGGACCGATCGCCTCGGCGAGCAGCGCGCGTACCTCCTCCTCGCCCTGCCCCGGGAGGGTACGCACGTCCACCTGCAACTCGACCAGGTCGGGGATCACGTTCGTCTTGCTCCCGCCGTGGCCGACGGTCGGCGCGATCGTGGTGTGCGTACACGCGTGCACCATCCGCGCCATGCCCAGATCGGTGCTCTCGTCGCGCACGAACCCGTCCACCCGGGCCGGGTCGAGGAGCATCTCGCGGACGTCGGCGGGCAGGTCGGCGCGGGCCACGAACTCGCGCCACACGCCGTCGATCCGGGTCGCCGGCCGGTACTCGGCCAGCCGCTGCACCACCCGGGCGGCGTTGACGAGCGCGTTGTCGGTACGCAGCGGCATCGAGGCGTGGCCGGGCGTTCCGCTGACGAGCAGGCGGGCCCAGAGTGAACCCTTCTCCGCCACGGTGACCGCGAGCCGCCGGCCACCGTCGCGCGCGGGCAGCGGTAGCGTGTACCCGCCGGTCTCGGTGAGCACGTAGTCCGCGCGTACCGTGTCGGGTTGGTGCGCCAGCAGCCATTCGGCGCCGTACTCGCCGTTCATCTCCTCGTCGGCGACCGCCGCGTAGGTCAGCGTGCCGCGCGGCCGGAAGCCGCGTGCGGCCAGGCGGCGCACCGCGACGGCCATCGCCGCGGTCTGGCTGAGCATGTCGATGGCGCCGCGCCCCCACACGTAACCGTCCACCACCTCGCCGCCGAACGGGTCGCGTTGCCACCGGTCGGCATTCACCGGTACCACGTCCAGATGGCCCATCAGCAACAGCGACGGCGCCTGCGGGTCGCTGCCCTCGATGCGCGTCACCAGGCTGCCCCGGCCCGGCGCCGACTCGTACCGGCACAGGTCCGGCCCGGCACCGTCCAGATAGGACGCGAGTAGGTTGCTGCTGCGCACCTCCTGTCCTGATGCGACACTCCCGTCGTTGACGCAGGCGTTGCGGATGAGGTGGCTCAGCAGGTCGGTGACTTCGGCTGTCGGATCGGGCACGGGCGCTCCTCGGCTTGGCAGTCCCAGGCTACGCCGACAACAGCGGTGGGACTCCGGTCACACCCGCCTCACCGGTACCGGCGATGACGTGTGCCAACGCCGGTCGCGCGGGGATTCTCCGGTTCTGCCCCTCGGTGCCGGCAACGGGTGGATAGTGAAACCATGGGAGTGGTGGCGTGGTCTGCGGGGCAGGCACAGGCCGACCTGGCGTTGGCACTGACGGCCTCGTCGACCCGGGTGGCCGCCGTCTGCGATGTCGCGATCCGGGCCGCGACCGAGATGGTCGGTGACTGCGCCGGGCTGTGGCTGCTGCGCGAGGACGGCCGGTACGCCACCCCGCGCCTGTACCACCCCGAACCGGGCCGCGCCGAGTTGCTCGCGAAGGTACTCGCCGGCCCGGGCGAGCAGGCGGGCGAGGGGTACTCGGCCCGGCTGCGTACCACCCGCGAACCCGTCGTACTGCCGTCGCTGACCCGGCAGGAGTTCGAGCACCTGGCGCCGGAGCAGTACTGGTCGGTCTTCGAACGCACCGGCGTGTACGCCTGCCTGCTCTTCCCGCTCGTGGTGGACGGCGAGTACGCCGGTTACCTGGCGCTGGTACGCACCACCGAGGGGCGCACCTACACACCGTCCGATGTGGAGCTTGGCGGGGAGGTGGCCGCCGAAGCCGCGCTGGCGCTGCACGCGGCCCGGTTCGTGGAGCGGCTGCTCGCCTCCGAGCAGCGGTACCGGTGCATCGTGGAGACCACGCTGGAAGGCGTGTGGCAGCTGGACGCCGACGGAGTCACCACGTTCGTCAACGAACCGATGGCGCTGATGGTGGGTCTGCCCCGGGACCAGATGGTCGGGCTGTCCATGCGCGGCTTCCTGGACAACCGCGGCCAGACCGAGCTGCCCAAGCTGCTCGCCGCCGCGCAGGAGGGGCAGGCCGGCCTGTTCGAGACGCGGCTGGTGCGCGCCGACGGTACGGTCCGCTGGGTGCAGGTGTCCGTGGCCGGCGAGGGTCCGGGCGCGGGTGGCGCATTGTGCATGTTCACCGACATCACCGACAAGGTGCAGGAGCGGGGGCTCAAGCGCCAGCTGGACCACCTGCGCCGGCTGGACAGCCTGGGCCAGCTCATCGGCGGTATCGCGCACGACTTCAACAACCTGCTCACCGTGGTGGCCGGCTCGGCCGAACTGCTGGCCGGCGAGGCACCGCCCGGCTCCAGCCAGCGGGCGCTGTCCACGCAGATCATGGACGCCACGGTCAAGGGCCGCACGCTCGCGCACCAGCTGCTCGCGTTCGGCCGGGGCGGCGGCGGGGGCGCGGAGACCATCCTGGTACCGGATCTGCTCAACGACGTGCAGCAGCTGCTCAGCCGTACCCTGGGTGAACACATCCGGCTGGACGTGTCCATCGACGACGATGTCTGGCCGCTGCGCGCCGACCGCGGACCGCTGGAGCAGGTGATGGTGAACCTCGCCGCCAACGCGCGGGACGCGATGCCCAGCGGTGGCGTATTGAGCATCCACGCGTCCAACACCACGATCGCGCCGGGCGACCTGGCCGGCGTCCGGATCGCCGGCCGGTTCGTGCGGATCGCGGTGGGGGACACCGGCGCCGGCATGGACGCCGGTACCCTGCAGCGGGCGTTCGAGCCCTTCTTCACCACCAAACCCACCGCCGCCGGGCTGGGCCTGGCCACCGCGGAAAGCATCATCCGCACCATCGAGGGGCACATCGCGCTGGACTCCCGGCCGCGCATGGGCACGACCATCACGCTGTACCTGCCGGCGGCCCAGGTGGCGCCGGAGGTGGCGCGTGCGGCCGCGCCGGCCGGGACGGGCAAGCGCGGCCACATCCTGGTGGTGGAGGACCGCCCGGAACTGGCCCAGCTGATCCGGTACCTGCTGCAGCCGGCCGGGTACACGGTGACCGTCGCGACCGACCCGCACACCGCGCTGACCTACGTCAACGCGAACCTACGGCCGGACCTGCTCGTCACCGACGTCGTGATGCCCGGCATGACCGGACCGGAGCTGGCCCGCACCCTGCGCGAGCGGCGGCCGGACCTGCGGGTGCTCTACATGTCCGGGTACACCGCCTCGGTGCTCGGGCCGGAGGAGGAGTCGGCCGAGCTGAGCGGGTTCATCCAGAAGCCGTTCAACCGGGACACGCTGCTCGCCGCCGTTCAGCGGATCTGGCATTAGCGTCGCTTCGCCGCGACGAACTCGCGCAGGCGCTCCAGCGGCCAGGCGTTGATGACGTCCTCGGCGGTGAGCCAGCCGCGCTGCGCGGTACCGATGCCGTACCGCAGGAATCCCAAGTGGACGGTGGAGTGCGAGTCGGTGTCCACACTGAACTTCACGCCGTACCGGCGGGCGCGGGCGATCAGCTCGCCGTTCAGGTCGAGCCGGTCCGGGTAGCTGTTCACCTCCAGCGCGGTACCGGTGCGGGCGGCTGCCGCGAACACCTCGTCGAAGTCCGCCTCCACCGGCGGGCGCTTGCCGATCAGCCGCGTGGTCAGGTGCCCGATGATGTTCACGTACGGGTTCTCGCAGGCGCGTACCAGCCGGCGGGTCATCGCTTCCGGTGACTGGTTGAAGTGCGAGTGGACGGACGCGACGCAGATGTCGAAGCCGGCCAGGAAGTCCGGTCCCCAGTCCACCTCGCCGTCCGGGTCGATGTTCAGTTCGGTGCCGTGCAGCAGCACCATCCCGCCGTCGGCCCGCGACCGCAGCAGATCCCGCTGGACGAGCATCTTCTCGTCGGTCATCCGCTGCATCGGCAGGTTCTTCGCGTGGTCGGTGACCGCGTAGTACTCGTACCCCCGCGCCCGCGCGGCGGCCAGCATCTCGTCCAGCGTGGACACACCATCGGTGAGGTCGGTATGGGTGTGCAGGTCGCCGCGGATGTCCGACTCGGTCAGCAGCTCCGGGAGCGTACCCGCCTGTGCCGCCTCGATCTCGCCCCGGTCCTCGCGCAGCGTCGGCGGGATCCAGGGCAGCCCGAGCCGCTGGTATACCTCGTCCTCGGTCTCGGATACCAGCAGCGAACCGTCCTCGACCCGGAACAGCCCGTACTCGGAGAGCTTGAGCCCCTGCCGTACCGCGATCTCCCGGGTGCGGATGTTGTGCCCCTTGGAGCCGGTGAAGTACTGCAGCGCGGCGCCCCACGCCTCCGCCGGTACCACGCGCAGGTCGACCTGGAGCCCGCTGGTGGTGCGCACCGACGTCTTCGTGGGTCCGCTGCCGATCACCTCGGTCACCAGCGGCAGCCCGCTGAACGCGGCCATCAGGGGAGCCGAATCCCCGGCGGCGGCCAGGATGTCCACGTCACCGATGGTGTCCCGCATCCGCCGCAGCGAGCCGGCGTAGGTACAGCGAACGCAACCGGGCACTGTGGACAGTGCGGCGACGATCTCCTCGGCGGCCTCCATCGCGGTGCTCACCAGCACCCGGCCCTGGCTGTGCTCCAGCAGCGCGATGCCGTGCAGGATGTTCTCCCCGGTACGCGCGCCGAAACCGCGCTGCCCGGCGAGCTTGCCCGCGAGTACCGCGTCGCGCAACTCCTCGATCGAGGTGACGCCGAGATCCTCGTACAGGACCATGGCCTTCTTCGGACCCAGCCCCGGGATCCGGGTCAGCTCCCGTACCCCCGCCGGCACCTGGGCGCGCAGCCGCTCCAGCGCCTGGATGCCGCCGCTGGCGAAGTATTCCACCGTCTTTTCGGCGATCGACTTGCCCACGTTGGGGATCTGCTGCAGCCCCTTGAGGTCGAGCGTGGACACGTCCGCCGGGTAGCCGGAGATCGCGCGCGCCGCCTTCTCGTAGATCCGCGCCTTGAAAGCCTCGCCGCCGGTGATGGACAGCAGGTCCGCGCACTCCTGGAGCAGCGCCGCAACCGTGTCGTTCGGCCGGGCCATGCCCCCCAGTCTAGGCCGGGCGGCGCTGGCGTACCGGTCTGCGGCATGATTGGGCGAATGACGCACTGGGAGTACGCGCGGCTGGAGTACCGCGCCGCCGGCACCTTGGGCACCGACAAGTACATGGACTGGGACGCGACATTCCACGGCCCGGAGGGCGCGCAGCGCTGGGGCACCGACGAGCGCTTCGATGACCTGCGCCACCTCAACCGCGCCGGGAAGGCCGGCTGGCAGGCGTTCCACCGGTCGGCGCTGGTGGTCGGGCAGCCGCACCGCCTGCACGCGGTCACCTACTCGCTGCGCCGGCCCGTAGAGCGGTAGCTACCGGTACGCGGCGGCCTGGATCCGGTAGAGCTGCGCGTAGGTGCCGTCACGCGCCATCAGCTCCTCGTGGCTGCCGGTCTCCACCACCTCGGCGCCGTCGAGCACCACGATCAGGTCGGCCATCCGTACCGTGGAGAAGCGGTGCGACACCAGGATGCTGATCCGCCCGCGCGCCGCGCCACCGCCCTCCCCGCGCAGCGCGGCGGCATAGCGCTCGAAGAGGGCGTGCTCCGTCTCCGCGTCCAGTGCCGCGGTCGGCTCGTCCAGCACCAGGAGCAGCGGCTCGTCCCGCATGAACCCGCGCGCCAGAGCCAGCTTCTGCCACTGCCCGAAGGACACCTCCACGCCGTCCGGCCAGGTCGGGCCGAGCTGCGTGTCGAGGCCCGCGCCGAGCCGCGCCACCACGTCGTCCGCGCCGGCCCGCCCGACCGCGGCGCGTACCGCCGGCTCGTCGTCCAGCCGGGGTACGTCGCCCAGCCCGACCGACTGCCGGGCGCGCAGCTCGAAGCGGAAGAAGTCCTGGAACGCTCCGGCCAGCCGCTCGCGCCACTCCTCGGCCGGCATCCGGGCCAGTTCGTCGCCGTCCACCAGGATGCGCCCGGCCTCGGGTGCGTACAGCTTGCAGAGCAGCTTCACCAGCGTGCTCTTGCCGGCTCCGTTCTCGCCGACGATCGCCACCACCGCCCCTGCCGGCAGGTGCAGCGACACGTCCCGCAGGACGAGCCGGTCGGTCCCCGGGTACGCGAAGCTGACCCGCTCCAGGCTGATCCCGTGCCGGAGCCGGTCGGGTACCGGCAGGTCGGCCGGGGCGACCAGGGCCGCCGCGTAGTCCTCCAGCCAGGCCAGCCGGCGCGATCCGTCCATCCAGATGCCGCGCAGGAAGCCGATCTCGCCCACGGTGGCGGCGACGTACGCGGACAGCCGGGAGCCGGCCGCCAGTACCAGCAGCACGCTGGTCGCCGGCGCGTGCAGCACCGAGGTGGCGTACGCGATCGCGCCCACGTACCCGGCGCCGAACACCGCCCACGCCGCCGCGTGCCAGTACGCGCTGTGCCAGCGGGCCCGGGACACGGTCCGGTACCACCGCTCCCACTCGGTGCGGCGCTGCCGTACCAGCCGCGGACCCATCCCGGTCAGCCGCACCTCCTTGCCGGGCGGCGCGGTGGTCGCCACCAGGAACAGGTGCCGGGCCAGCCGGTTGGCGGAGGCCGCCCGCTCCTCCGCGGCCCGCTCCACCGCCGGCCGCCAGCCGGAGGTGGCGACGGTGGGCAGCGCGAACAGCACCAGCAGGATCAGCAGCGGGTGTACCGACGCGAGCAGGGACACGGTCACCGCGAGGCGCAGGATCCAGCCGGCGGTGGAGAAGACCGACATGTACATGTGGTCCAGTACGAACACCTGGTCGCGCAGCACCGCCAGCCGGTCGAGCAGCTCCGGCCGCTCCTGGTGCGCCACGGTGGCCACGGACGCCTGCAGCCGGGCGACGTGCCCCTCCAGCGCGATGGTGACCTTGTCCCGGAACCGCCGCTGCACCCGCGTGCTGACCGTACGCAGGAACCACGTCGCCGCGGTCGACGCGGCCAGGCCGAGCGCGGCGACGAGCAGCAGGCCACGGTCGTGCCCCACCACGCCCTTGCCCAGCAGCGCCAGCCAGACCGCGATGAGCGCGTCCGGCAGCGCGGCCAGCAGGGACAGCAGGAACGCGGCGAGCAGCAGCCCGGGCTCGTGCCGGTAGCCCAGCCGGCACAGCCGCCACATCGAGGACAGCGCCGGCGGCAACGGTTCGAGGCCGGCCTCAGGCGAGGACATCGTGCTGCACCTCCTCGTCACCCTCGACCACGCTGAACGGCCGCGCCTGCAGCTCGAACATGTCGTGGTACCGGCCGCCCAGCGCCATCAGCTCCTCATGCGAGCCCAGCTCCACGACCGTGCCGCCTTCCACCACGCAGATCCGGTCGGCGTGCCGGACCGTGGAGAACCGGTGCGACACGAGGATGGTGGTGCACTCGCGGGTGGCGGCGAGGATCCGGTCGAAGATCTCCGCCTCACCGCGTACGTCCAGCTGTGCCGTGGGCTCGTCCAGCAGCACCACCCCGGCACCCAGCCGCATCGCGCACAGCGCCCGGGCCAGCGCCACCCGCTGCCACTGCCCGCCGGACAGGTCGGTGCCACCCGGGTAGCCCCGCGCCAGCACGGTGTCCAGCTCGGCCAGGTCGGCGGCGCCGGCCGCGGCGAGCGCGTCGCGGACCGCCTCGTCGGGCGCG